>QMYR01000154.1 GCA_003662765.1 Candidatus Thorarchaeota archaeon | reverse complement strand
CAGCCACGGATGCTCCTGAATGCCCGATATGTTCGTGGCAGCATTGAGCAGCTGCCCCCAACTTGTCATCGGCTCGTGGATCCCATAACCGAGGAACGAAAGGGAAGCCTCCGAGAGCATCATGCCAGGGATCGTCAGGGTAGCCGCGACTACAAGGTAACTGGTGACATTCGGAGCAATGTGGCGAATGATGATGCGCACATCGCTCGCCCCCGCAGCCTTAGCAGAAGAGACGAAGTCCATCTGGCGGATAGCGAGCACTTGTCCTCTGATAACACGCGCCATTCCCGCCCAACTGACGATGGTCAAAGCGCCGATTATCCCGAAGAATACAAGCACAGCGGACAGACCAAATCCAGATAGTGCCGCCCCAATGACCAGCAGAATCGGCAGGCCGGGGATCGCCATGAACACCTCACCGAACCGCTGAAGGAACATGTCAACCCCTCCGCCGTAGTAACCGGAGATGCCGCCCAAGAAGATCGAGATAGGGAACCCCAGAAGGATGACGAACGGACCAACAGCAAGAGAGATCCTCCCTCCGATCATAACGCGCGTGAACAGATCACGCCCGTACGCGTCAGCACCGAATAGGAAGACCATCGCCTCATCGCCATCCTCCGAGCGAGCGCCGAAGAAGTGAATGTTGGTTTTGAAGAGCCCCAGCAAGCGATACTCTGAACCACGCACGAACAGCCTGATGTAGTACTTCTTGCTGGTATCCTCCGTAAAGACAGGGCGATATGTCTCACGGTCAAATGTGCGCTTTGTCTTGTAGACGAAGGGGCGGAGAGAGAAGCCCGACTCACTGCGAAAGTGGAGCGTCGATGGGGGAGAAAACGAGTACGAATTATATTGATCCTTGTAGTCATACGGAGCAAAGAACTCTGCAAAGACGGCCCCCACAATAAGGACCAGTATGATCGCCATACCCACGTTTCCCAAGCGATGCTTGCGAAAAGCGCGCCAAATCATCTTCCACTGAGAAGGACTCACGTACTCCTGCTTATCACCTTCTCGTGGTGGCTCCTTCTCCCTTCTGAACAATCCCATAGTCAATCAGTCTCCCCCCTGAGTTCTAGCTGTATCGAATGCGAGGATCGACCCACGCAAGCATTATATCTGCAATTAAGTTCCCTAATAATAAAAACAAGCTAAAGAAAAGAAGCCCGCCCATAATCACGTATTGGTCCTGCATCTGAAGCGCAGAAAAGAAAGCCCTTTCCACAGTTGGCAGGTTCAGAACTATCGCAGTGATGAGCGATCCGGAGACGAGCCCAGGCAGGCTCATGCCAAGCATGCTGACGAGAGGATTGATCGCATTCCGCACAGCATGCTTATAGATCACAGTGCGTTCTGGAAGGCCCTTCGCCCTCGCCGTCTGCACATACTGGAGAGAGAGCGTGTCCAAAAGGCTTCCCCTCATGTAGCGGATGAGTCCGGCCATGCCGGATGTTCCGATAACAAGCCATGCCGGCCAGATGTGCCACAACAGGTTCCCAAACTTTGCCAGGGACCACGGCTGCTGTGCGTAATAGTTACTGAACAGCCCACTGATCCCTAAATTGGGGCCAACGTGAACAACAGCAACGAGCAACCATAGTAACACAAGAGCAAAGAAGAAATTTGGGATGGAAAGGCCAAGGAACCCGAAGAACGTGAGTATGTGATCGCTCGGCTTGTACTGGTGGGTCGCTGAATAGATGCCCAATGGAATTGAGATCATCCACGTCAATAGCATCGTGCTCAGGGAGACTATTATTGTCCACATGAGCCGCCCCCCCATGAACAACGTCCAGAAGACCGGCCGCATCGTCTCAAACGACATTCCAAAATTGCCATGAAGGATGATCTGCTTCAGCCACAGCCAATACTGCACCAGGACTGACTGATCAAGCCCATATGCAGCCCGCATCTGTGCTAGGGTCTCCTGCGTAACCTGCGGGTTCATCTGAGCCCGTGTTAGGTAATCGCCAGGCATGATGTAGATAAGTAGAAACGATATCAAGGAAACAATGATGAGCAGCGGAAGCATATACAGGGTTCTACGAACGATGTATGTAATCACAGGAATCCTCCGGCCTGAATATGCGGGGGCGCAGGCTGAACCCACACCCCCGCTGCATTCAAATGTTACTTGAAGTAGCAGATATCAGCAAGCCCACCGCCACCTGGAGTGGCAACCGGGCTAGAAAGGTTGCCGTTCCCTAGCTTGTTGTAGTAAGCATAGGTGAACGCTGAGTTGACCGTGTACACGAGACCAAGGTCATCCTTAGCCAGGGTGATCTGGTACTCCTTGTAGATCTCGAACGCCTTGTCGTTGTCCAGCGTAGACACACCGGCATTAAGGAGCTCATCGATCTTCTTCTCCACTTCCGTCGGATTATCGGCCGCGGAGTAGTGCCAGAAGTGCAGGCCACCGTCGGACTTGTAGACGTTAGCACCGTTGTTCGGCTCCGGCCCACCAGTCAGACCCAAGACAATCAGCTCGCCTGTTGAGGCAAAGAGCTTGTTGACCAGGGTGTTGAAATCGACCGGCACGAAGTTCAGCTTGAGGCCGATCTTGGCCGCACGGTCAGCGACGATCAGGCAGACACCTTCACGCACCGTGTTACCGGCATTGGTGTTCAGCTCGATCTCGACCCGCGTTCCGTCTTCGTAATCGCGCCAGCCATCGCCATCGCGGTCAACAATACCGATACCGTCGAGAAGCTCTGCCGCCTTGTCGAGGGAGTACTCGAAAATGACAGCATCCTTCTCTGTGACGGGACCACCGTAGTAGTCGCGCCCAGCGTAGAACGGCGACAGGTAGCTGACCGGGCTCCACTGAGGAACGGCCAGGCCGTTGAACAGGGAGTCGATGATCGCTTGCTTGTCGACTAGGTGTGCCAAAGCGGCTCGGAAATCGCGTGTGCGGAAGAGGGCGCGCTCGTTGTCGTGCGTCCCTTCAGCAAGGCCGATATCCTCATTGATACCGATCCACGAGGTCCCGTAGTTAGGAAGATCAGGGTTGACTAGAACCGTGAAGTCCTTCTGCGCCTCTTCACTCTTCAAGATAGGAACATCAGCGGCGCGAATACCCAGTGCATCCAGCTCGCCGTTGCGGAACTTCAAGAGTGATACGTCCTGGCTGGCAACCGTCAGCACCACGTACTTATCGAAGTAAGGAAGCTGCACCCCATTCGGATCGTAGTGGTAGTAGTAAGGGTTGCGCCGCATGATCACGTTCTGGTCAGGAGTGTAGCTCTCAACGATGAACGGCCCCATACCGACGAGCTCAGACGGGTCTGTATCGAGTCCCCAAGCGGAGTTAAACGTGCCCACTGGGACATCGGGGTTCAGCTTGTGCACGTACTGCGCAAGCGCGTGCTTCGGAAGGATGTTCGCACCCATCGAGTTGAGGATCGGGCGGAACACGACGGAAGTCGTGACCTGCACGGTATAGTCATCGATCTTCGTGACCACCGGATAGGAATCGTCCGGGAGGACGAGGATGTCGCGCGTGTCCGTTTCCACGTCCTCGTTCAGATACAGGTCGTTGAACGAGAAGATGACGTCATCAGCGGTGAAAGGCTCACCATCGGACCACTTCAACCCTTGACGAAGGTGGAACGTAATCGTCAAACCGTCTTCGGAAACATCCCAGGATTTAGCAAGTTCTGGTTCAATGGCGACAGTGACCGGATTCGTGCTGATTAAGCCCTCCAGCATGAGGCCGGTGTACTGCGTGGTGCTCGTCTCGTGAGCGGTTACATCGTTCCACTTCTTCGGATTGCTGATCGTGGCGCAATAGAAGATTCCTCCGCGTACACCCGGCTGCGCATCAGCGTAAGGCGTATCCGCTTGCCCCAATGGGATAATCTTAGCATCCGCCGGCATCGTCTCGTACCCCTGCGCAATAGCTAGGGCAGAGAAGACGAGCAGCAGACCCAACAATACCAAAACCGTTTTTTTCATTCTATGACCTCCTTATTTCTTTCCAAGACCTATTGCGCGTAGCGATTCGCCAGCGCAATCTTGTAGGCACCTCGATACTCGGCGCTCTTCGTTCCAGCGATGGAAAGAAGCGTCGTCTCGAAATCGAGCGCTGTCAGGTCCGACTTAATAAGGAGCGAGGAGAGAGCAATCTCTCCGGCAACACGCAGCCCCTCACTCGAACCATTGATCGCGAGATCCTCAAGTTCTGCCTGTGTCTTGGGGTTGAATGAGAGGTAGAAACCGGACAGGGTTTCACCAGCTGCATATGCCAGTTCATCGCTGTCGTTGGTCACGGCCTGCTCCTCCAAATCCGCTGCTTTAAGAGACTTGCGCGACATGAAGTAGTATGCCTTTGCAGCAGCCAGCCTCATCTCATGAGTCTCGCCATTGATGGCAATATCCTTCAGGTAGTCGGTCAGTTTAAAGTCCTCATCGTCACTGGTGACTGAAACAAGGTAGACCTGCGCTGGCTCGATGGCAGCAGCACGGATCATCGGATCTGCGTCACCCTTGAGGATCGCCATGATCTCATCTTCAGTCTTGTCACGATACAGAATGGCAAGAGCACCACTCGCCGCGGTGCGCAGACCGATCGTTCGTCCATCCACCGCAAGGGCTTCCAGCTCCGCTTCCGTCATCGTAGCCGCATAGGAATCAGCGAGTGCCATTCCAGCTGCAGCGCTGATCTCAGGAACCAATTCATTTGACGCAATACTCTCCAGATTAGCCCCTAAACCAATCACTGAAAGCAGGGCAATCGAACTCATTACAACTACTAGTGCCCGAAGGCCAGTAAGTTTCATTCTTATACCTCCCTTATTGCATTTACCTCTGTCGATCCGACATTCCTACCTGTCGTTGCATCACCTCCAACAATGCGCAAGTCGATCTAGTGGAAGAGCTTGCAGGTCTCGTTTCATCGTTCCTAGAATACCACAGACAGAGCCTCAATGTCAATCTCGTTTCCCTCGTGCTTCCCCTTCGAGAACACGCGCAAAGCACATCACTGATCCTTCCGCAACGATAGGATCGATCTAAACAGAACCTCTTCTATGTCTTTCCTCGTCGTATGACAGATCTCGGCAAGGGCGGAGTCAAACGAGAGGTACCTGCCGGAAGGTGACGTCGCTATCCACACATCGCGCACAGCACCTCCTCCGCACTCGTCGAGGAGATAGTTCATCAGAATCCCCCCCTCCAGGGCAACCGTGCTATCAGCCGTCATCCCGTAGTCGACAGAGGCGAGGGGGTACCAGCTCCCTTCATTGCGCAGGCTCCGCCCCTGCGCTTCGAGAAGGGACGCCTCTCTGGACAGGGCTATGGCCAATCCCTCTCGCAGGAGCTGAGAGTACGTGTCCCTTCTCCAAGCATAGACGGGAAGGGTTCTCGCCAATTCGAGGGCGACATCGTCGCTCGGCACAAGATGGAGGGTCGCATTCTTCTCTCCAGATAGAGGGACCAGATGCATGCCCGCATCCCTGTCCCCAGCATTGGGATAGAAGAACAGCGTTATCCTCTCTGGGAGATCCGCCGCACTGAGAGCAAGCCTGTCGGCCATACCATTGTACAGCTTCTCAACGACGGACAACTCCGGCCTCTCTTCCGCAGGGAGCTGCGGGGAGATGAAGAGCCTCACGCCAGTCGCCTCTTGTACAATCCATCCGGTGTACAGAGAGGAAAACCCCATAAGTTCTTCCCTCTTGTCCCCCTCATCCAGCTGTGATACCAGCTTCTGTGCATCAGCGAATTCTCCCACAGCAAGGGCACATCGAACAGCTATCATTCTCTCACCCTGTGTGAGATCACTCTCGTCCCACGCGCTGCACTCAGTCCATGCCGTATCCGGGTACCCTGCGGCAAGCCTGTAGTAGGCCGTCAACATCGAAAAGTCAGAGGATTCCTTCCCATGTTCCCCAGCGTAGGAGTACCAGGCCCTGCCGATCTCCGCCAGAGGGGCCGAGTCGATGCGACTAATGAGGCTATCTGTTGATCCCCTTCCCCATGCCTGTTTCACCGCTCCTATTCCTCCCTCTGTTTCGATGACGAACTGAACGAATGAGGCCGCTTCCAGGCCTGCTATGTCCTCAAGGGAGGCCTCTCCATGCGCTGATAGGCTTAACAGGTCCCTCAGATCAGCAAAGAGGATCGAGGCGGTGGAGTAGGGAGAGTCGAATTGATCGTAGGCTGACTCTGCAAACCTACCTCTCTTCTCCATAAGGATCAGCTCGGGAAGCGAGTAGTACAGCCGCTTGGGAAGAGCAGCGACCACGGCATGGAAATTGCGCTTCGGATCCGCAGCGTACAGTGCCATGCCCTGCTTCAACAACTGCGAACCGCATTCCCCCCAGCCAAAGGCCAGTACCAGTTCTGCCAACCTCTGGCGAGGGGGCTCTCCAACAAAGAGATCGAGGGGAGCGATGTATCCACCGCGCGAATTCGGGCTCTTCCTGCTGGCAATCGACGACTGCATGGAGGCCACATCGTCGTGAATGAAGACATCGATCTTCCCCGGAATCAAATCT
>QMYR01000153.1 GCA_003662765.1 Candidatus Thorarchaeota archaeon | reverse complement strand
CGTATTCAAGAAGTAAGACCAGAGAGGCAGAAGAGAGTCTTCGAGAAACATGGAGCACTGGGTGGAACCAATGACGACTGTGGCACTGGATACCAGCTTTCTCATAGACTTCTTGGCGGGTGATAGGGCGGCCAAGCGGAAAATGCAGGAGCTAGAGGAAGAGATTGTTACATTGGCCGTCCCAAGCATAGTGGCTTACGAACTGTTGGTCCTGTCATCCGCAGATAGACAACCAGAGCGACAGCAGAAGGCACTAAACATTGTCGAAACGCTTCTCTCACGATTGCCCATACTATGGCCGTTTGACAGAAGGGCTGCAAGACTTGCAGCCGACATTCAACGAGCAAACTACGCTAGGGGAACGCCACTAAGTGTGAGAGATCTCCTGATCGCTGCTACAGCTATGTCGAACGGTTGCAACACTATAGTCACACGAAACAAAAGGGACTTCGAACGGATTGAGGGAGTCCATGTCGAGTCATATTAGTATCACGCTGACCTCTCCATCAGTGTGAGAGAACTTGTCTTCAAGACTGATGTCTGCAAGCAATGCCGTTAGAGAGTTTGTGCATCCCGGTGCCTGTATCTCGATAGGCGGTTTCACCATCAACCGTAATCCCATGGCCCTAGTCCACGAGATCATCAGGCAGCGAATCGGGCAGCTCCATCTTGTGATGCACTCAGGCAGTCAGGCGATGGACCTGCTGGTGGGAGCCGGTCTTGTCGACCTTCTTGAGATCGCCTACGGTGCCAATGGGCGGCTCGCACCGACATGTGTGCGTTTTAGGCGAGCTGTACAAGAGGGGACGCTACGAATCGAGGACTACTCCAACTATCAGATGACTCTGAGGTTCATGGCCGGGGCAATGGGCGCACCCTTCTTGCCCACGTACTCCGGACTCGGCTCGGACATCATAGAGAAGTGGGGCTTCGACTCCCGATTCAGAGAGAGGACGCCAGAGATTCCCCTCAGAAAGGCCGTCGTGGTTGAGGACCCGTTCAGCAGAGAAGAACAACATGTTGTTCTGGTTCCCGCAGTCAACCCTGATGTGACGATCATCCATGTGCAGAAGGCCGCAGAGGATGGCACGACCAGAATTGAGGGACTGACCTTTGCAGACATCGAGCAGGCGAGAGCCTCGAAGCATGTCATCGTATCTTGTGAGGAGCTGGTGTCACCAGATGAACTGAGGCAGGATCCATGGTGCAACAGTCTACCGCATGTGATAGTCGACGCGGTCGTGCATCAACCGTTTGGAGCACATCCCACGGCCTGCTATCGGTACTATGACTATGATATGAAACATCTCGAAGAGTACAGAGAGATCGCAGCGGATGACGAGCGGTTTCGCGACTATCTTGAGCACTACGTCTTGGGAGCCCATGCGTTTGATGAGTATCTGCGACTCATTGGTGACGAACAGCTAGACCGACTGCGGGCATCACTTGGACTCGGCTACGCGAGGAGGGATCTATTATGAGAGAGGACTACTCGGACATGGAGATGATGGCCATAGCATGCGCTAGAAGGATTACCAATCAGGATGTTGTGTTCTGCGGCACGGGGCTGCCACTGCTGGCCGCCATGACTGCAAAGATGACTCACGCACCGCACTGTGTTGTCTTCTTCGAAACCGGTGCTCTCGACCCGCAGCTCGAGGAACTGCCGTTGTCGGTCGCGGACTCCCGGGTCATGCAGGGGGCGTCCCACCTTGGCGGCCTCGCAGACGCCTTTGCGTTCATGCAGAACCGGTTCACTGGCCCAAGGGTGGTTGGGATTCTGTCCGGTGCCCAGATAGACGCGTACGGAAACCTCAACAGTACAGTGATTGGCGACTATGAGCGGCCCACAGTGAGGCTACCCGGAAGTGGAGGAGCATGTGACGTTGCATCGTTTGTTGGTCACACATTCGTCTTCATGCGACACGAACGCAGACGTTTCGTTGAGCGACTTGACTATGTTACGAGTCCTGGGTGGCTGGATGGAGGTGACTCACGACAACGTCGTGGCCTGCCGCGAAGGGGATCAGAGGCCGTCTTCACCACACTTGGCGTCATGCGATTCGATCCGCAGACACGCAGAATGTATCTCTCCACGTACTATGAGAACTCGTCACCCGAGGAAGTTCAAGACAACACGGGATTTGAGATTGAGGTCAAAGATGCCAAGGTCGAAAAACCGCCCACAGACGATGAACTGAACGTACTCAGAACGAAGGTAGATCCGTTGCATCTGATTCTGCAGTGAGTGGTGGAAGTCAATCTCCAACTCTCGATTGTAAGTTGGACAAGCATATGACAGATACCGTAGAACGGACTCCGGTATTTGAGGAATTGATGCGGTCCCGCCATATCGCGAGAGTCCACTCTGTGTCGGAGATTATCGCACCTCTGTGCACGTGGGGGCCTTTCTTAGGCCTCCAACCGCGCACTCATATTATGAGGACTTCTTCCGCTGATCGTATGCCTCCCAGCTCTCGACCACCGACTCATGTCCGCGGGACTTCAGCTCGGTGAGTACATACTTGCGAATCGTGGGGCTCTCCAAGACTTCCTCTTTCTTATGTCGGGACTCAAGCGAGCTTGCAATCTCCCTTGCAACCTCGTAGGGCGCCCCAGCCTTCACAGCACTGACGACTATCTTCTCGGGCATGAATGCCTCAAGAGAACCGTCTCTCTTCTTGACCTGCATTTTCTTCACCACTATTATAATCAAATTATGGTATTAGCGTGGAGCAAGATAAGGATTGCCACATGACTGTTTTGGCACACGGATTGAGTATCGCTTCGCTGCGCCCGGAGTGTTAAGAAACGTCTTGCGGTCAGCTCCCGAGCAGACCAACGGACATGAAACGGGATTTAAGTAACCAATCTGCGTCCAGCTGTGCCACAGTCAAACCGGCTTCCGACTTAGCTTGTTTGACACCGGACACACTAGTGATCAGGCACGGGATTGACGGTGGCCCCCGCTTTTCCTTTGGAGGGCCTCTTGAAGGACACGAAGTGGGGTATCAACCATCCACTCTCTATCGTACTTCCAACGCTGTATGTTCACGTCGTAGTTCTCTGGATAAAACCAGTAGAGCTGACTATGGTTTCTGACCGTGTCCATTGTGAATACTTGAATGTCGGGCAGATATCGCCACAGCGTGTAGAAGAACTTGTGTTCATGCGACGGGGGCATCCGGCCCCAGAGCACAACACCCGACTCCTCGATCAAATCAATGGCGATTGGGAATGGAGGAGCAGTGCTGAGCGAGAATGCATTGTAGATGCGATTCCGCGCTGACTCCCCACTATCAGTGGACAAGAACATCTTTGTTGAAGTGACATCAAAACGAGAGCGGTCAATCTGCGCGCGAACGGAATCCACAAAGTTCTGCATCAGGAACAATACCTTTCTGCTGACTGTGCTCTGGGACAGGTTGAACTTCTCTTGAAGAACTGCCTGACCAATACTGGCATTGGCCGTGAGTTCACGGAGAATGGCGAGGTCCACAGTCGTAAAGGCGAGACGTGTTCCTCTGTTCGGTCGCTTCACTCTCTTCAATTCGGACGAGGCGTGTTGGATGTCAGAGGCCCATGCATCCCAATCGTAGCGCCAAGACATTGTTTCAGGATCGAAATGCCGCAGGTCGGTGACTGTTGTGGTACGGATGCCACTGCTTCGGAACATTCCACTGATCTTGCACAGGCCAAGGTCGTGGAGGCCTTCAAGAAACAGATGGAGATTGTGACCGCCCTCTGGAGGAACATCAAATTGAATGAAGAGGCCAGTCATGGGGCCATAGATTCTCGAGCGATAGTGGGTGTAGGGATGTATGTCACATGCCTTTTCTAGACCCTCCAAGCACCCCTCCGAGTCCGTCTGAAGAACTACGATGTGACGCTCAAGCCCGAGTGCATCGGGATCAAACACGGCAATGGGATCTGAGAGAACCCGGTCCTTTCTCAGTTGCTGTAGATGTCTATTCGCTGTGACCCAGCTCACACCTGTTCTCTCGGCCAGCTCTTTGATTGAAACCATGGGCTTCAGCTCTATCAGGTGTAGGAGCTTTAGGTCGAGTTGTGACAGTGGCATCGTCGACTCACCTGTTGTCAAGGACATGGACAGCCCTTTGGCCATCCTCACAAGAGGTGGACCGTGGGGCTTGCTGCATCAGAAGGCCACTTCAAGGACTGCACATGGGTCAGCATCTCCAGAGCCGCCCGGTGGGTCAAAGACATAGTTCACTTGGCCGGTTGCCACACCGCCGGTGTACGATACCACATCCACAGAAAACGTGTAGTTCCCGGTCTCAGTGGCATGATGCAGAAAGTACATGGTGCAGTGAAGCGTTGACAGCCGCGTGTTTATCGTGTAGCCGTACAGGAATGACTCGCCGGACGGCAACACAAGTTCCGGATAGATGTCTATGTTATACCGCACCGCTCCATCGAGATAGATGTCGAACAGGGCAACTACATCATCCTCATAGCCATCGTCGTCAGCATCGGTGTAGTATGCATCGAGAATCTTTACGCTGACCGTGACTTGATCGTTCGAACTCCTGATGGTCACAGTTCCAGCAGCCACCGGCATGACGAACGCACACATTCCCCCAAGGATAATTGCCCCAACAAGCAGGACAGATAGAGTCGTTGGCCGCAGCATACGAATCAAGACCCATAGAGATGCATGACTTATAAAATGTTCGAGCCCAAGAGTTAAGATGACACCCAATGCACTGTCTTCTATGAATGCATCTCGCTGCATATCCGTGGAACGAGTGTAAGAACGGGTCGGGCCCGCCATCGTTGGGCGCGGAACCCGACCGTTAGCTTCACACCACAAGCGTCGACAGGGTCATACGGTGTACGAGTCAGTGGTTTCCAAGTTGAGGGACGGGTCGTAAGTGTGGCTGGCCTCTGTCACATCTACGACAGTCACAGTATGAGTACCACTGCCGACATCAGACTGAGCGAAAGTTGCAACGCCATTTGAATCTGTGGTGACAGTCATTCGCACAACGGATCCATCAGGGTGCGTCCAATCAATTGTGACCTCCGCACCAGCAATCACATCGCCATTAGTGTCGACGACTGTGACATAGCAGTAAAGGTCAGTACGAGCGATTCGACCATGGATAATGACCTCGTCCCAGCTGATGTCCTGCACGTACATGGCAACGGATGAATCACCGCCATCTCCTGTGCTGTCACTCACGCCGGCAGCAATCGAAGCGTGGTAGATTATCTTACCGATGGATGTTGCACCAAGCTGCATCAACTCGACGTTCCAGTAGTATAGCTGGTCAGTCGTTCCCTCCACGGTGATACCGTGATGTACAGTGCATATCGCGTTGTCAAAGCCGTAGACTATCTCTTCAAGAAATTCCTGATAGTGATCGCCGACATTTTGCCCCTCGTAACCAACCGTACGACCAGTACGGTCAGCGCCCATGTTGGCGAACTGAGCACACCACAGAGTTTCGTCGTGTGCTGTGCCATTCTGCAGGTCAGCCGTCACGTCAGGACGAATGGCATCGAATTCGTACTCGTAGGCCTCCCATGCTCTCGTAGTTGCCTTCTCATGGCTGCTGTGATAGCTCATCCGGTACGTGTAGCTGCCCACGCGCCCGGTGAAAGTCTCATGCTCCTTACCAGAATCAGTGGCGTCATCGTCCGTATGCATCGGGTTACACACGTCAGCAAGATAGTGTGTCAACATCCCCATCGCCTTTCTAGCATCAGACGCGTAAGTGGATCCCGATGGTTGGCCGGCCTCGACCCAGAGAGTCAGGTTTCCCACAACCCAGTCATAGCAGGTCTGAACCGCATCGGGCGCCCCGCGATCAGGTGGACCTCCCCGATAGCCATAGTCACCGAAATCATAGTTGTGATTGGCCCAGTCTTGAAGCACCATGTCAGGAATCTCTGTCCAGTACAGATACTCCGACATGTCCTCCTCAAGCCATGACACCAGCCCCGGGAAAGACTCCTTGACGTAAATCATCCCGTACTTGGCGAACTGATCGTGAGTTCCGTAGTCTGGATCTGACTCGTCGCTGCTCTCGCCGCCATTGCTCCATGCTGCAACACTGCTGACAGCCAAGAAGAGTTGCAAGAGCAGCACCAAGATAACAATTCGTTTCCATCTCAAGAGAGTTCACTCTCGATATATTGGTTGATGGGTAATGTTTATACTTTTGGAACAAAAAGTATCGAAGTGACCCAATGTTTATTAGGTACGCCTCCGTGAGATGGGCAGTCCATCACAGATGTGACGGGCACCGAAACGGCACAGGTGAAAGAAACGTTGAAGAACAAGGCACTGGCAGGAATTGTCCTCTTCTTCGTGATTGGGGCAATGTTCCCCCTAGCCGCCTTTACGTTCAAACCAGCAGACACGGGATTCAAACTTCTTGTTGGACCCCCTGACTGGGTCGGCGGTGGCGGCGACGATACAACCTACCCATGGCAGGATGATGACCCAGAAACTCCGTGGGGAATAGAACGGGT
>QMYR01000152.1 GCA_003662765.1 Candidatus Thorarchaeota archaeon | reverse complement strand
CCGTGCATCAGCCCGCCACCACCGGTGAACATGGCCAGCATCAGGAATAGAATGGCTGCGGTGGCAAACAGCATCCATGCATTGAACTCCTGACCGTTCAGGTACACCTGAAAGACAAAGAGTATGACAATCAAGGGAATTACTACCTGCGCCATCGCTTTTCCTGTTGCCGGCTCAAGGGTCATGACCAGCAGGGTTAGGATGACAGCCAAGATGATTAATCCCGTGAAGGGATCAAACATCACGTACCCAACCACCCAGCTGAGCATAGACAGCATCAAGAGCACTACGCACAGCTTTACCCACGCGTCCATCTCGTTTCACTCACCCTCGACATTGCTCACGTGTCGGTGCCCTTGTTCGGAGGCACCTTCAAGCCACCGGTTCCCGCTGCAAGTGCGACAGTTGTCCCAGCCACAGTCCCCACTTGTGGGATGTTTGTGGGAACCATGATGATGAGGTTGGCGTTCTTGGAGATCTCTTGCATTATGTTCCAAGTCCGCAGGACGAAGCCAATGCTTGACTGCTCATACTTCTTCGCAGCCTCAAGCATTGTGGTTGACGCTTCAAGCTCGGCCTGAGCAAGCGTAATCCTTGCCCTGCGCTCTCTCTCAGCCTGGGCCTCGCGGCTCATCGCATCTTGAAGCTGGGTAGGAATGACAACGTCGCGTATCTCCACAGCGGAAACCTTCACACCCCAGTGCTCAGTCTTCTCATCGATGAGCTCCTGAAGGTGCATCGCGATCTTGTCACGTTCAGAGAGGAGTTCGTCGAGGGTGACCTTGCCGGTTGTTTCTCGAAGGGTGGTCTGAGCTGCCAGTTCGACGGCCACAGTGTATCGCTCCACGGTCAGAATCGCCTTCTCGACATCAATCACTTTGAAGTACATGACCGCGTCTACCACGACGGGCACGTTGTCCTTGGTCAGCGATCGTTCGGTCTTGAAGGCATAGGTCTGAAGCCTGAGCGACACCTTCATGGCGACCTTGTCCAGTATCGGCGTCACCCAGATGATACCTGGACCCTTGATGTGCTTGAATTTTCCGAGTCGTAGCACTGCAACGCGTTCCCATTCATTGAGAACTTTTATCCCGCTGAAAACAAACATCAGAACAAACAGGACAAACAGGACGACTAGGAACGTTAGTAGTACCGTGTCTATTGTCTGCAATTCTGCTTAACTCCTCTTCCACGTCAAATCAGAGATTCAACGGTAGAACGGTTGTCCCCCGTTCCGTGTTACATTACGATACGAATGTATATGAAGCTTCGGCCAATTCGGCGGATTCTATTGGGATTCTTGGCCGATTTTCTTCCTCATGCCGACCAGGGGCCAAGTGATGTTACTCGGCCCTGGCCAGCTCGCCTCCCTCATCTATCAGCAGTACACTTGAGCGTGCGGCCGTAAACAATGCTACTGTGACAACTGTCAGGATGATAGTTGCGACAATTCGTTCCAGAGGATAGAGCAGACTGACGCTATTGAAGGCCGCAGCCATTCCAGCTGCATCGAAGCCAACCATGTAGACGAAGTAGAACGCTGCGATGGCTGAGCCAACGATGTGATCGGTCATAACCGCCACAAAAGAGAGCAATGCAACGGCGCTGGTCAGACGTACGCGGTCGCTGACCTGCTCAAGGTATAACTTCACCCTTCCTCCAACCGACGGAATCGCAAGAGCCGCGACTGGCAGCAGTGTGATGCAGTGGAGCCAGACGTAACTCAGGCAGAGGTACCCAACGGGGCCGAGCAGAAATGCGATTAGCCCCGCTAGAAATACCGGGGCAACGAGCGTCGACCTGCCAGTCCTGATCGCACCAGCAACAAACGCGCCGGAGGCCGTGGCAATTGGTGTGAAATACCACATTATCCCAGCGGACGAATTAATCATTATCCCTAGCACTGACCCGATGACCACTGCTATCGCGCCCAGCACCGGGCCCAGAAGAACTCCAATCAGCGGGGCAGAAACAAGCCCCACAGAGATTGTACCCTCCACACCCACCGAGATTGAGTATGGGACGATCGTCGTGATGACTTGAAATGCCGAGAATACGCCTACGAGTGCCCATTGGTGAGCAGGGGAACGAACAACGATTGACACTTGTATCCACACTCCGACTTCCTAGTCGGCCCCTGCAAACCACTATTTGAAGGTGATTCCAGATGGAACTCTCCCCATCTAGTTACTGGACGATGCCAGCACCCAGAAGAACAGTGCCCCGATTATCCAGACGAACATGCCGGCTCCCAAAACGACCCCCAGCATCGCGCCCATGCCGGAAGAGCTGAAGTTGACGCAGGCGTTCGTAAATCGCTTGAACCCGCCCACGTACTTTGTTTCGTATCCGCAGTGGAATTCTTTGTCAGTAATAGCACCGCAAATCTCGCACACATACCTGTTCTGAGCTACAGCTCCGATGAGACTGTCAAGATTACACCCAATGAATGCAGTGAGGACCGCCAGTGGCATGATTAGCAGTATTTGCTCACTGGACGTGATTGGCACCCATCCTGGGGTGAGGACAGCGAATAACAGAACGATAATCCCAATAGAAACACCAGCAAAGAGGGCCATGCCCTCACCCAAGAGCGACACCGCTCCAATCGTGCCGGGCGGCACCTTCCTTCGAAGGTTTGTGATTAACCGTGGTTTGCGCTTACTGAACACACCAATCTCGCTGGCGAGCGTGTCCGCGCTGGTCGTTGCGACTGCTCCCATAAATCCTCCGAACATCCAGAAAGAGAGAGAGGGATTGACAAGGCCGGCTGCTGCAAGCCTCTGTGTCACATACACGCCAATCGAGAACAGCATGGGGATGAGGCCACTGCCGAAAACGTTTCTCCACGACCTCTTTCCTTTTGCTTCCTGAGCAACATTTCGCTTCAGCTTGGCCTTGTACTTGAATTTGGTCGCGATTCCCGAACTGATGAAGAAGAACAATAGCACGCTGAAAGCTGCCACCCCGCCCGTGTACCACACTGTGAAACCGACCACAAATGCGCTGATGAGACCCGAGATGTCAACGAATCCAAGCTTGTAGCTAAATGCGCCAATGATTCCCATTATGATGAGTCCTGACATCACCGAGTTTGATAGGATCTGCAACATGTGTATCACGTCCCTGCTCTCGCTCCCCGCTGCATTGTGGCTGCGGAGGTATTCTATGATTGTATATCATTTGATAGCAGCTTTCTCACATTATCAGTTACGCCCCGTGGCATTCCATTTATACCTTTGCCACCGTATTCAACAACTGCCGACATGGACTTCGCCTTTTGATGAGCGCACGAATTCATGTCTTAGGGCAGTATCGACTCTTTAAGTCGCATGTTAATCCAAGATTGTTCTCTATCTTCTCTTTTGGGACTTATCACGTTCGGATTGGCCGTGTCATCTCAATACACTGTGAAACGTTTCCTTCGGCAATCTATGGCCCTACTCGGCAGCGGACGATTGTGTTGGAGAATGAAAACATCCACATAGTAACCGGTTACCATGTCTACCGCAGGGGCCAACCACTCCACTTGGCACATTTGTTCCGTCTTCCCAGAGAAGTCGAGTGGGAGAGTGAATTCATCCACAACTTCTCGTCTGGTCATTATTTTGATTCGGATCTTGATGTCTTCGATTCCAGGTCTATATGCTTCAACTCGGGCCTGCAGTCTAAGGAGCGTGGCCTTGGGGACGAGACCAGGGATTTCTCTGCCATCTTCGTCAAGAATCGACATGCTCACTGTGAAGCAAGACCAGTCAATCGCCTTCACCTTGAAGCGATGTTCCTGAGTGACACTGGAATCCGAGGTGTCAAAGGTGGCAATCAGAAACCCCGTGCTCATGTCGGCAGCAAGCGGCACCTGAAACGGGATTGGAAACATGGTCCTCTCTCCTGCCTCTAGAATGAGATGCCTGTCAAGAAGTGCATCCCTTTTTGAAACAGTTTCTACTCCCACGAGAAGATCTCCTTCCACCTTCTCCTCTGCGGCCAGTTCAACGACTGCTTCCACAGAGTCGTCTGGCTGCACAAAAGGTGGCACACCTGTAAACACTATCTGAATTGCTGGGGCTTCCTGCTCCTCTGATAACGCAACGTCACATGCTTTGACATCCACAACAGCGCCCTTGTAAATGAGGTCTGCAACTATCTTTACTCGTGACGGTCTACTCTCTCCGAGGAACTCGTCGATGTTGAATGGACCCACAGCAACGGAGAGATTCCGTACTGGTCGGACGGACTGTGTGAAGATTGTCCGTGAGGTCCCATCGGGCAGCTCTACGCGCAATCTCAGGGTTGATGGGTTCCCCTCCTCGGTATTCCTTCTCAGGCGCAGCCAACCTCTTAGCTCCTCTCGAGGTCCCAGACGGCTGGGCATCCGAAATGAGTCGATTCTCAACTCGACTCCGACATGAACTACCTCGAATGGGTCCGATGATACCTCCGCGATTGTTTCTCCATCGTCTGTCAGGACTGCCACTATTCGACCGGTAATGCCGTGCGATGCGGTAGGCAAGATGGCGGGGATACGCCACCTGAAACGTGGTGTTTCCTGAACCAGGTCACCCGAGTCGAATTCCGCTATGGTCACATCCACATTCTTGTCAGACACAAACCGCACTGCTAGCTTGGGCGAACGCAAGCGCATTGGTCCCCTAAGGGGTACCTCTATCTCGCCGCGAATGACATCGCCGGGACGGTATGACGACATAGTGTCAACCTTAAGCCTGAGTGCGGGGCGTTGTGCGAGAAAACCGACGTAGAATGGCCTTGAAACGGCCTCGGAGAGGTTGTGACCTTCTGCGTCCGTGACACTGATTTGGAGAACGCACTTTTCAACACGGTCAGAGGCGTCAGCTGGAATCACAAGTGCCGGGAAGTCCTTATCTGTCAAGATTGTCGGCTCATCTGACTCCACAGTGACCTTGGCCAAGGCCTCGCATAGTACGGCCTCCCCGCGCGGGGCCACGACCTTGACCCGACATAGCAGAGGCCTACTCTCAGGATGATTGGACTCTATCTCACACGTAAAGAGGACGGGGGTCTGACCATCTGCGAATTGCGTTGTCACTCTTGGCCGGATGCTCGCCAAGGTCCAGTACGTCCTGATTGTGCTGGCCATGTTGATTTGTCTGCCCGCAACATCTATCGTCACGAGGATGTTATAGGCTGGGACGCCACGAGACGTAACAAATGTGATTGTGTCACTGCGAACCTCTCCGCCCGATATGACTGCAATTGGAATGAGGCTTCGCTCGACGACACGCCTGTCGGCATCTTCCACAGTATAGGTGACCACAATGTTCCTCAGGTCGTGTGTGGTCGTGTTCTTGAGTAGTAGCGTGAACTCGGCTAACTCGCCTGCTGTTACGGGCTCAGGACATACTACAATCTCTGGTTCAAGGCCACGCCACCAGCATAGCCATGTGGGAAGCCGAGGTGTTCCTTGGAGGGGGTCGTGCAACCAGTTCGTGCAGCACTCTCGTGTCACTTCCCAGAGCCTACGGAGAAGGACCACCATGTTAAGGTCCGAACTGGCATATACCTCAAGTTGATAGTCTGCACATGTCGTCCTCTGCTTCACGTACTCGCTTCCGAAGATGGACACAAACAAGGCTTGCATGAACGGATTCTCTGTTAGACCCAGCTCCTCAAGTTCCTCTCTGATCAGGAACAACATTGACACAACGGCGTCGCCAAGGAATCGATTTCTCTTACTGGAACTCACGGCTCCGTTGTCTTCAATCTTGAAGTTGTAGATTTGTGCGAACTCAGGATTCTCCTCTCCACTACCCGGCCTGAATGGTCCCCATAGCCCAGCTGCCACGGCCGAGGCACGGTTGGCAGCTAGAGACTTTGCTCCCATGTCTGGCACCACTTGACCGCTATGCACCATCTTCTTTGCCTTGAGCGCAAGGGCTTGGAGAATAAGCGCGATGCCGACTCTCCTAGGAATCGACAGCTGGGTGTCGAAGACTCGGAGCTCAATGGTTTCATAGTCAGTGAATGGGTAGATGTCAACCATTCTCGCAAAGGATCTCTTCACATGCCGGGCGAAGAATTCTGGATTCATGCTTCTCATATACGGCACGAACTCAAACTCGCTAATCGGTCCCAGCTGTGTGGTGTTTCTCAGGAGGCGAATAGACCTCTTGCATCTGGGAGCACGAACTCTGCCGGTATCGTCCACTTCAACTTCATCGGTCGGTCGCTTGTTCTCGAATGGTGAGTTGACCGATAGGGCTACCAGATGAGGAATGAAGTTGCGTATCATGTTGTAGACGGCGAGTCGCACCTCGTCGCTGGTCCCAGGCCCGAGAATGTGGTGGTGCTCGCCAAATGATAGGTTCTTGAAGTACTCTTGGGTGGGGTTAAGACCTGTAGATATGAGAATGACTCTCGATTCCTTTGGAATGGACTCGTAAGATATCGCAATCAGTGTCTGAATCCACCAGGCAAGCTCTTCGGCGGTCGTACAGGGGGGTGTCGCTACTTCCAGAATCCATGTTATTGAGGTCACATT
>QMYR01000151.1 GCA_003662765.1 Candidatus Thorarchaeota archaeon | reverse complement strand
TGAACGCGTGATGAAACTTAGGTAACACTTCTCCTCCTTCGCCTCGCGTTCGGAAACCAACGAGCCTTACGCCTTTACTACAGGCACCAAGTGGGACGAGCTCTACTCGTTTCACGATTGGTCAAATGAGCCGGCGATCTATCAGTTTCTCGCATCGATTGATGTCACGTTCAAAGCGATGGCGGTCAAGGTCGAACTCCCCGAGGACTACTGGAGTCACAGACTTCCCATGCGTAGGGCCATTTTCTTCTACGAGGCCATGGTCCACTACATGCCCACGATCATCATCGACGGTGAACTGATAGTGGGCTTCAACTTCAACACTGCACTCTCTCGCTCGCTGACAAAGGCTGAAACAAAGAAGCGGAACAAAGAGATGGCGGCCTGGTTCAAGGAGGCAACTCGTCTTGCCGAGCTGGGTGTAGGATCAGTCTCCGCTGCTCCTGGGCACATCATCCCGAACTACGCCAAGGTCTTGAGGGTCGGAATGAAGGGCATGGTCGAGGAATACGAGAGAATCAAGGCCACCAAGACCTCAGAGAAGCACAGGGAGTTCATCGACGCCCTCATCTTGAGCCTCAAGACCGCGAGGGATCTTGGCCTTCGCTATGCCATGAAGGCGGAAGAACTTGCCGCCCAAGAAGCCGACCTGAAGAGGCGGGCCGAGCTGGAGGAGATTGCACGAATCTGCAGAAAGGTGCCATGGGAGCCTGCTGAGACCTTCTGGGAGGCCCTTCAGTCGCTCTGGATGACGCACATGCTTGTGATGGCCGCAGAGTCATATCCAGGGCCGGGCCTCTCGTATGGACGATGGGATCAGTACGTGTACCCGTACTACGAGCACAGCGTTGAGAGCGGCGAACTCACACGGGAGCAGGCAAGGGAGCTCTTGCAGTGCTACTGGATCAAGCACAACTACGCATACGACTATCAGGGTCGGCTGGGAATCAATCAGGGCATCAACTCCAGCTTTGGCCAGCTGATTACGCTCAGCGGATGCGGCCCGAATGGCGAGGACTTGACCAACGACCTGACGTGGCTTGCCCTAGAGGTCATCGAGGAGATGAACCTACTAGAGCCCAAGCCGAACATCAGACTTCACAAGAACACACCCCAGGACTTCCTCATGCGCGTAGCTGAAATCCTGTCAAGAGCGCAGGGCTCGCCGTTTCTCATGAACTTTGATGAACATAGCATTGAGGGTCTCGTATGGCAGGGTGTACCTCGGGAACAGGCTTGGAACTACGGGATAGTCGGTTGCCTGGAGAACACGATGCAGGGGAACGACAGGTCGGGGACTGTGGATGTGAACATCAATCTTGCCAAGGCTGTTGAGCTGGCACTCAATGACGGCAAGGACATGCGGACTGGCGACCAAATCGGACCCCGAACAGGCGATCCAAGGTCATTCGAGACCTACGACCAGTTCCTGCGTGCGGTGGAGACCCAACTCGCTGCTCTGGTGAAGTTGCTGACTGATTGTGGTAACAAGGCCGACACGCTCAGAGCGAAGTACCAGCCGACACCGTATCTCAGCGCCCTGATGGACGGTTGTGCCGAACGAGGAAAGGACGTGAACGAGGGAGGGACCGACTGGAACTTCATCACCCTCGAGGGCATGGGGATTGCCACGCTTGCCGACTCGGTCACGGCAGTGAAGAAGATGGTGTACGAGGACAAGAAAATCTCCATGGACACGCTTCTCAAGGCCATTGAGGCAAACTACGAGGGCTACGAGGAGATAAGACAGATTCTCAGGAATCGTGCACCAAAGTTCGGCAACGATGACGACTATGCAGATGAGGTCGCACGACACCTGTCAATGTTCTGGGCAAAGGAGGCGTTTAAACACAAGAATCCCTACACGGGAAGACGGTACAGGGCGGGTTATCTCAGCTGGAACTACTACATCCCACTTGCTCCTTTGACCGCGGCAACGCCTGACGGGAGGCGGCGCGGCGAGTTCCTGTCTGGAGGAGTGGGTGCCGTTCAGGGGATGGACAGGAATGGCCCAACGGCCTCGATACGGTCCGTGGGCAAGCTGGGCCTCGAGACCGTTCCAAATGGGGCATCGCACACGATCACACTCAGTCCGTCGATGGTGCGTTCCCGTGAGCATATCGCCAAGCTGGCTGCACTGCTTCGGGCATATGGTGAGGAGGGCGGCACGGCCCTGCAGATCAACATCATTGACGCAGCGACCCTCAGAGCAGCACAGAAGGACCCTGACTCCTACTCCAATCTCCTAGTCAGAGTGACAGGCTACAATGCCTTCTTCACGCAGATTGGGAGAGAGCTTCAAGAAGAGATCATTGCAAGAACGGAGCACAGACTCTAATGTCAGTGTACGGATACATCACCAACATTCAGCGATGTTCGACCGAGGACGGCCCGGGCATTCGGACAACGGCCTTCTTCAAGGGCTGTCCTCTGAAGTGTCTATGGTGCCACAACATCGAGACCATCAGCCCAGATCCTGAACTTATCTGGCATGGGATTAGGTGCATTGGCGACCAGGCGTGTGTACGGACCTGTCCCGAACACGCGTTGGAACTCACGCCAGAGGGCATGAAGATTGACCGCGAGCTCTGCACTGTCTGCGGTGCCTGCGTCGAGGTCTGCCCCTCGACGGCGCTTGAGATACTGGGTGAGCGATGGAACGCGGAAGACCTCGTAGAGGAGCTCGCTCGGGACACTGTGTTCTTTCAGACCTCCGGCGGCGGTGTCACTCTCTCAGGCGGCGAGCCCATGTATCAGGCCGACTTCGCCGTGGCCGTTGCCAAGGGGCTGAAGGAAAAGGGAATTCACGTGGCGCTCGACACATGCGGATACTACAGCCAGAGCACTCTCGAGTCCATCCTCCCTCACGTCGATCTCATCCTGTATGACCTGAAGGTCATGGACGGCGCCAAGCACAGAGAGTACACGGGTGTCCCAGTGGACAGGATTCTCGAGAACGCGAAGTTCATCGGCAAGTCCTGCATTCCAGTATGGATTCGGACTCCAGTGATACCGGGTCACACCGACAGTGAGGAGAACATCAGGGCGATTGCCGAGTTCATTGTGCAGTTCATGCCGAATGTTCAGAGATACGACCTGCTGGCGTTCAACAACCTGTGCATAGAGAAGTACGCGCTTCTTGACAAGGTCTACCCCCTGAAGGATGCGCCGCTGATGGAGAAGGCGACCATGGAGCACTTGGCAAATGTCGCAAGGGAGGCCGGCGTTGAGAATGTCCAATGGTCTGGGATGACTCAGAGAGATGACACGTCAGTCGAGATACCGAGAGTTGAGGAGGTTCGTAGGTGTGGGTAGAGTTCTGAGTGAGGGTCTCGCCAAGGCCCTGAGAGTCTTCGAGAATCCTAAGTTCATGGCAACTAGGAGCAAAGAGGGCGAACCAAACATCGCGCTAGTGATGACGTGGACCGTCTTCAAGGATGACACGCTAATCTACGGCGACTTCATGACATACAAGACGCGTCAGAACATCGAGGAAGACCATCGGATGTCCCTGCTGGTCATGACGATGGGACTTGACAGCTGGCACGTGAAGGCCGATTTCGAAGGGTTCCACAGAGCGGACGAGCATTACGAATTCATCGCAATGACTCCACTCTTCAGATACAACCAGTATACGAACGCTCGAGCCGCGGGAGTCGCCCAAGCAGTCTGGGCGAGCGACAATTTCAGAATAGGAAAGCTATCAGTTCTGACGGCCTACCTCAAGTCAAAACGGTCACGGAAACGGGTCCCGGAGATTAGTACAAGCGAGGGAAACATGCCTCGAAACGTCGTTGAGCGCTTCAATAAGATGGACACCGTGAAGGTGGTGGCGTTCGTCAATCATGACGGGTATCCTCATGCGTTCCCGGCCCTTGGAATGGTCGCTGCCTCGCAGAACACGCTCGTGTTCAACCGCAATGAGGAGAAGAGACGGGGCTACTCGCTCTCCGATGGACAGAGGGTGGCCGTCTCTCTCGTGACAATGGAGCCTCAGGTGTTTCAGGTGAAGGGCACATTTCGCGAGCTAGACGACACCACGGGCTACGTGTTGGTTGACCGTGCCTATGTGTGCTCCCTCCCGAAACCCGGAGAGAGAGTGGATGTGCCAATGCTTCGTCGCGTAGAAACTCCTCTGTAATAGGTATGTTTCTGCAGCACGGACGCGTTCGATTTGGTCAAGCGGCTCTGGACAGGACTTCGGAATACTCATATGATAGAGCCTTAACCTCAAGGGTTAGCTCTCGAAACGACCAAGGCGCCACAAACGGACTTGCCCCTTGTGAGGGGGTCCCTATTTTTGTTGTCATCCCAGTTGTTGCCATGGGCGAACTTGTTGTTACTGTGCTGTTCGTAATCAAACGGCGACAGACTAGTTTCCATTCGAAGGGCGCTCTCGTACGCCCTCTACCGTCCTCTTTTCCTCACCACCACCAATGACAACACACAGCAACTATCACGGACGGGTCGTCACTATCGGTAGCGCACAGGCGTCATAACTGCGACCAGTGGCTCCTCGCTGATTCTCAACACACACAAGCGAGCCCCTACGTCACTCCCACTTCATGATATGAAAGTGCGTTTCGCCGTCCTGGTCAAGGGAGACCGCCAGTCCTCCCAAGTACGGCTCTCTGTGCCCGGGCCGAAGAGGCGTTCCGAGCAGAGCGCGTTTCATCGCCATTAGAGCGAGATCATGAGTCACGTGAACGTGCAGCACCGGTTCATTGGCCCGCCGCAATCGCCCAATTGTCTTGTCAATTAGGACTCGAGTGTAATGAGCGAAGTCCTGAATCTTGTCGCCAAACTCCCCGTCAGCCCACCTATTCACGAACTCGTGGACGTTGTGTCCGTCGGGCTGAAGATTCGCCCAGACAGTTTCATCAGTGTACTCGGGCATCACCAGAATGGCAAGCGGGTCCATGCCATCAATCTCAGCGCCGCGCTCGTTGAGGCCTCGAGCTATCTCTTCAGCTGTCTGGTAGCAGCGAGGAACGAAACTGAAGAACAGATGAATCGGTCGGTCACTCCGAAGGCGAAGACCCATCTCGTACGACATACGCTTCCCCAATTCAGTCAGCCCTGTACTGAATTGAGAGGAGTGGTCCTCAATAACCTCGCGGTGGGAGTGTCGGACAACCATCAGAAGCCGTCCGGTTTTATTTCGACCATTGATCCAGTGATCTAGCTGTCTCGCACTCTCAAGCCAATCTAGGGATTCCCACTCGCTTCCGCCATTCATCGTTCTTCTCCGTTCCTGATGCCCATTGTGAGAAAAGACTGTCGGCAAAGAGCCTCTGCAGGAACTATCGAAAATACTACTCAGCGGATTGAAACCGACAGAGAAAAACATGATGAGAGGGCCGGAAGGCCCCCTATTCAACTACCTCTTCTTGCAGACAACTGCAAGAATGATCAATACCGCGATTCCAGCGCCAACGTATACAATATTGTCTTGGAGCAGCTGAGTGATATTGCTAAGATCAATTCCACCGGCGGATGGCAAGTTCTTTCTGATCACAGAGAACGAGTCTACTACCTCATCAGTTGCAGACAGTAGTGTTTCCAGTTTGTACTCGGCGAGGAAACCGTCAACCTTTGAGTAGGCCCCGACAATCCTGTTCTCGTGCGTGGAGTTGATATCCACATCCCAAGATATCCTCCACACATTGGCATCATCAGTTATGTCCTCACCAGTTAGCTTGACTGCTACCAACTCGGTCAGAAGAGAGAAGTTCCCAACTGGAACAACAATCTTACTACCTACCGCAACCAGACCAATGAAGATCAGGACTGAGATTCCCATGCTGGTGCCGTTGGCCCAGTAGAAACCGATATCCGGTTGTGGAATATCGCTCCAGTCGTCGAGCGGGTCGGGTATCGCCATAGTTGGCATCTTCGTGATGTTGAGATAGATGTCTTCACCAACTGGCTCGTCCGAACTCTTCATCTCGAAATCGAACCTATCACCATACGCGACACCCCATTCAAGTCCTTGCGACGTTGCTGCTGCAACTGGAGTGACAAGAAACATGGTGATGACAGACAGCGCAAGAATGACACTGATTGCGTGCTTCATACTCAATTCTCTCCGATAAAATGATTGTTTCCCATGCGCAACGATAGTAGAAAAACCCTTCGCAAGTCCAAGCAGTGCTAGACGACTGTGGAATAAGGCCCGCAGTGGAGAACTGTTATATAGATAGGGCCGAAACGTGTGCTAACCAAGTCGTTCTTGGAGGCAAGGTCGCTGTGGATCTAATGGGGAGAAACACTGCAATAGCTACGCTCTTGACATTCTTGGTCGTGTCTGTTGCGTTCGCCGTCATGGCGCCGCCACCATCGGGCCCCGCCCAGATCTCTGATGGAGTGGGCTCGATTCCCGGTCACCGGGCTAGAATTGTGGCGTACACAGACCACGCGCCAATCAAGATAGGTTCGAATGCCGACTTCGCAGCGCTCGGGTTCCCTGGAAACGGCACGGAGGCGAAACCGTATGTCATTGAGAACCTGCGAATCGTTGAATTCACTTATGCAATTCGCATAT
>QMYR01000150.1 GCA_003662765.1 Candidatus Thorarchaeota archaeon | reverse complement strand
AGCACCGCAGCACCAGAGTAGAAGCTAAATGTCGGGTAGTAGACCCCGACCCACGCAAAGACCACGTCTACCAAGAAGATGACGAAGTTCGCGTATCTCGGTGATACCCACTTGGTACCGACATATCCGAGCTTGGCGGGCCACAGTCTGTCGAATGTCATCGCGGTGAACATTCTTGAAATGACGATGACAATCTGAGTGACAAGGCAGAATGCAGCGGCCCCTGTTCCGATTGCCAAGGCTAGGCTCAGAACCATATTGCCCGTGAGCATGTCCGCCAAGAAGATATAGTTGGGATTCGACAGCGGTATCTGGAACACCGGATTGTTGGGCACGGCGTCGCCCATGAAGTATAGCCAAAAGAGGGCGTCGTAGAACTCACGACCCACTGCGTTGATCATGACCGCGTACAGACTCGCAAACAGCAATCCCATGATGACCAGTGCGCCGACCATCTGGTAGGTTGCGAGCTTGCAGTCATTGGCCCTCTTGACTTCACTGAACACGAATATCGTCCAGAAACCATATCCCATACACATCAGGGTGATTGGTACTGCCAGCAACGTGTCAGTCCAGTTGTACTCGACCAACGTCCAGCCGTTGTCCTTTGCGGTGTCAATGATCACCTGATACCAATCCTGGGATGTGCCTGTATACGAGGCCATGAAGTCGTTGAAGTTGGATCTGAAGATGGCTGGCGTTGCCGTGGCATAAAGGTAGAGTATCACGACAACTCCCATCAAGGTCAGAGCAAAGAGAACCCTCTGTAGCTTGACGTAGAACGGCAGCCCTGGGGAGGCAGCGAGTGCTGCGAGGCCCAGCACCACTACAGTAATCAAGAAGACGCTGAGTTCGCTCCCAGTGGCTGATGCCAACTGCATCAATCCGGGGTCTCCGGACAAGTAGCCTGCTCTCAGGATTGGAGGAACGATGGACTGAATCGTGACCTGAATGGCGAATGAGGCATCATACCAGAATTGCCAGAAGATTGTGAATGAGAATGATGCTGCAAACGCCACCACTGGACTCACGATTCTGCTTTGGTAGATGTAGTCACCACCCGTTCTCGGCATGGATGAGCTCATGGAAGACCAGACGAGGTAGAGCGGCAGAGCAAGTACGATGGTTAGCAGGAATGTGATTGAGATGTTTGCTCCAGGAAAAGCAAAGGGGCTCAGCTGATAGGAGAAGATGCTGGCCGTGAAGAAACCGATGCATATCATGTTGAAGATCAGTGCGTCTGCAAAACCCATCGTCCGAGTGAAACCGCTCTTCTCTCGGATGAACACTTCAGGTTGCGCCATGACGGATACGCTCCTCGCGTACTGTAATTACTAATTCGTAATGAACAGCTATAAAAGTTCGTCGATAACTAACCCGTTGTCTTAACCAATAGACAAAAATTCCCCCTCATTTTTGAATGTCTTACGATTTGAAACATCCGGCCACTCAGCCCGATATGCCACATCATGCGGGCGCGTGAGTAGATTCATGGATGCCATGTGCCACCTACACTACAATGTTGACTGTGTGCTTCTGGCGGATACCAAGACGCCGGGCCACCATGTGGGAGCCAGCTGCTCCCCAACGGTGGACGCGACTTGTGCCGAAACGATCTCAACCAGATGTGAATTGGTAGCCACGGACCTTCTTCTCATCTATCGCACAGATGACTCCGTGAAGGATGCCCTCCGCATACTCGCTGCCCGGGTTGAGACAGAGCGTGCGGCCCAGCCTGAACTCGCCGCGCGACTCGTGAATGTGGCCATGAAGTCCGAGCAGGGGTTGATGCTTCTCAATTGCCTCTCGTACTGCGGTGCTACCAGCGCCTATGATACGGCGTAGGTCTCTCTTGAGAGACTTGGGATCTACGTCGGTGACTGAGTCTATCAGGGTGTCCTTGGGCGGAACGTGGATGTTGAAGACGCAGGACTCCATATGCTCGACCTTTGAGATTTCCTTGTCGAGAATCCGTGCGAGTTCTTCCTCGCTTACCTCTCGAGGAGTGTGCCAAGGCGTGGGATTCGAGTGACCATCAGACAGCATCTCGTTGTGCTCGGTCAGCATTACAATCTCGCCTTCAGGATTGACAACGTAGTCGGAAACGGCGATTGCATCTGCGATGTTCTCTCGATCGTCATTACCTGGTGTGACGAATATCTTGATTCCTAGAGGCTTGAACTTCTCCTCCATTCGCCTCACCCAGTCAGCCATCCTCTCAAAAGCGAGTCTGTCATACTCTTGCTGCTGCTTCTCTGGGTCATCTCTCAAGTCAGCGAGGTCAGTTTCTGTCCCGATGACGTAGTAGAAACCTAGAGTCGTCAGCTTCCTCTTAAGAGTTTCAAGCTGATCTTGGCCCGAAGCAGTCCATTCCTCGTTATAGATTTGAGTCACGTAGGTTCCATCGGTTTTCTTCTCGACCAGCGAGAACCCCTTACCGGTCAGATCGCCTGCCATGATGACGGTCTTGACGCCGTACATCTCCGGCGCGTTGAGAAATTTCTTAAAGGTCAGCTCGGACCCGTGGATGTCGCATGTGTAGAAAACTCGTTCGAACTTTGCCATATGTATTCACCAACTAGACCTCTGAGCCTTTGACCGCCCAGGAATCGCCTGTGTGGACAAACCCAGCCCGCTCTCCACCAACGTCCTGATACCACTTCTTCTTGGTACCTATCTTGGCTCTTAGCTTCCACTTTCTCGACTTGGGCTTGTCTTCTACTGTCTTGAGCAGTCTATCTATACGATCCTTGACGATGCGCCTGTCTTCATCAGTCAACCAATCGTAGTTGTCAGCGAATGTCTTGCACTTCTTCAGGTTAGTCGTGACGGTATAGTAGTACCCCCAGTCCTTGGACAGTTCCTCGGCGATGTAGGTGGCGTTGATCTTGGACTCATCTCCATCACTGAGGTCGTGTTCAAGAAAGAGGAGAATCGTGTCCTTGATGTCCTTCTCGTTGATGTGCACAATCTGCATCTTCTCTAGGACGAGATCGGTCAGAGATATCGTGAGAGGATCGAATTCCAATCTCCCCTTGAAATTGACCTTGTGACACATATCGAGCACATCATAGAATATGTCGATGTAGAGATTGGTCTCAGGATGGCGGTAGATCTGACGCTTCATCCCAAAGAGTACGTTCAGTCGCTCCAAGCCCTCGTACCCTCGAGATTCCAAGACACTCTGTATCTCCTTTCTGTGTTTTGAATACCCGACAAAGTCAATGTCGGTCGGCGTGCGTTGCATCTTTTCGTACAGCTCCCTATGACCAGGGCACTGGTGGTAGAATGCAAGTGCACCGATAATCCTGAGGGGAATTCCCCTCTCGTTGAGTGGCTCGATTATCGCCTTTGCCTCTTCTAGGAAGTGTATAAACTGCTGTCTAATCGTTTCATTCATTTGCGTCACGACCTTCTCGTTTCGCTTGTTTCCATATTGTTATCTCGAACAAGCTCCATATATCATTTACCGAACAACACTCATACTTTACAACATAATGTTGAACACAGTACAAAGAGTTGGTTACAGAATCGTGCATCTTTTAAGGCGCCGATTCATACTATCACGAACAGACTAGAGGTGTGCTGCATGTCAGATGCAGATGTGAAATATAGAGAGAGTCTTGTCAAGGCTGCGCTCGGCATCGAAAAGGCAGACCTTGTACTTAGGCACGGCAATGTCATCAATGTGTGTTCGGGCGAGATTGAACACCACGTTGATGTGGCCGTGAAGGGTAAGCATATTGTCCTCGTTGGAGATGCGCGAGACACAATCGGCCCGGACACGAAAGTCGTCGACTGCATTGGGAAATACATCGTTCCTGGCTTCTTTGATGCACATATGCACTTCGAGAGCTCAATGCTCACGATAACGGAGTTTGCAAAGGCATCTGTACCAACAGGAACGCTCACACTCTTCGCAGACCCCCATGAAATAGTGAATGCAGTGGGCAAGATTGGCACAATCGCCATGGTCGAAGAGTTACGATCGGCACAGATTCCGCAGAGAGTATTCCTCCTGCCGCCGTCACTGACGCCCGACTGTCCTGGTCTTGAAACACCTGGAGTGGAGGTTTCGCGAGAGGACGTAAGGGAGCTGCTTGAATACCCCGAGGTCGGAGGCGTCGGCGAGGTCCAAGGCTTCACTAACGTTGACCTCGTCATGAAGCACGCTCCGCACATTCTGCCGCTTGTAATAGATTCAGCGGTTGCAGCCATGGCCAAGGGAAAAATAGTCCAAGGCAATGCCCCGTTCCTGTTCGGCCCCCAGCTCGCCGCTCATTTGATTGCGGGCTCGAGCGATTGTCACGAGACGTCGGACGAGGGAGAAGTCATAGAGAAGGTAAGACGTGGCATGTACGTCCTCATGCGTGAGGGGTCGACACAGCATAATCTCAGGGCATGCCTCCGTGGCATCAAGGAGGCTGGTTTGGGTACCCGATTCCTCGTCCATTGCACTGACGACATGTGTCCGCCAGACCTTCTTGATCCCAACGTTGGTCACATCAACAACAGCATTCGCGTCACTCTGGAAGAGGGATATGATGTGGTCGAGGCTGTTCAGATGGCCACAATCAATCCCGCTATCCACTACCACCTTGACCGTGAGCTCGGAAGCATTACTCCCGGTAAGATAGCGGACATTGTGGTAGTATCTGACATAACGGTCGACGGTTGGAGAACCACGGACATGGACCAGGTGTACTTCGAGGGAAGGCTCGTTGCCTCCAGGGGCAAGGTGCTTGTTGACATCAAGAGCGACTACGTCTACCCTGACGCCGTCAAGAAATCTGTGTACATCGAGCCAACGCTGACCGCCGAAACCTTTGACTATCCAGCCCCGAAGGGCAAGGACAGCGTACTCACAAGAGTGGTTGGCCTCATAGAGTTCGAGAATCTCTCTGAAGAGCGAGAGATTGAGATGCCCGTCCGGGATGGCAAGGTTCACGTTGACTTGGACAGGGACATCCTGAAGATGGCGGTCGTAGGCCGTTACAAGGCCAGCGCGGGCGAGATTGGCAAGGGCTTCGTACAAGGCTTCGGCATGAAGAGCGGAGCCGTGGCCGAAACAGTATCTCACGACACACACAACATCATGGTGATGGGGGCCAGTGAGTCCGATATGGCCCTTGCATGCAACGAGGTGATCAAGATGCAGGGCGGAGTCGCCGTGGTCGACCAAGGAAAGGTTCTGGGAACCATGGCTCTCCCCATTGCAGGTCTCATATCGGAATACGATGTTCAGACCTGTAATGACAAGGTTGACGAGCTCGTCGCTCACATTGAGAAGTTGGGATCTCCTATCCACATGCCCCTGATGCATCTTGCTTTTCTCTCTCTTGCCACAAGCCCATATCTAAAACTGACCACCAAAGGCTACGTAGAGGCCCACAACTACAGAGTCGTGCCTATGTTCGTGGATTGACCTGGAATCTCCGTGCGTCCGGGCCGACCTCTTCATGCTGGTCCGGACGCACCTCACACTTTTTGCGCAATAATGCTCAGCGTCGCACATGCTTTATTTTTTAGTCAACCTTATCAACGGATTAGCACTCGGGCAGAGCGGTGGTCCTGATGAGGATTAAGGCCGTGCTAAGAGACAGCGACATCTTGTCAATGGAGCCCGGTTCCAAGGAGCGCATTGTCGCGACTGCCAACAAGAACAAGGGTCGCATTGTGAACTTTGGCAGCTTGCTCAAGGTGATGGGCCTCAAGTTGAAGGATCGCGTACGAGTACTCGAAATACTTGAGCAGTTGGGCTTAAGCATCTGGCTTGCGAACGAGGGGGACCAGCATGTTATTTTCCTAAGCGATGGCGAGGAGCCTGACGAACCGGACTTTCAGGGATATAGATGGTCTTGAGCCGAGTTCTCATGTAGTCGTGTGATTATGCCCGACACGCTCGATGTGTCATTTCCCGCCGTTCCCACAGGCTATCAAAGCGAAGGGCCATGCCGGTCTATTCGATTGCGAATGCGGTCCCACTCAGCCTCTTCGTTTCAGCACTGCGAGTATGACGACAACGAGTATGACACCCGCTGCGACTGCCACTATCAGCATGGATTGTCCTCCCAACGGAATCTCCACATCACCAGTTGTTGACGTGGTTCCCGTGGCGGTCGTTGCCATGCCGGAGGTGGTCACTGTCACGAACACAGTGTCAGTGGCCTCGTTTCCGTATTGGTCAGTGACCCTCACGGTGAAGTTGTGCGTACCTGGGGCAAGGCCGTCCACGTTGACAGTGATCACCGAGCCGCTCCATGAGCCGGAGGCGATGACTATGCCGTTTCTAAACACCTCATAGAAGGCCGGATATTCCTCTGTCGCCGTCCACGAGATAGAATGGCCAACTGTTCCCTCCACGTACGTGATATCCTCCGGATGGCTCAGGGCTGGTGGTGTAACGTCTCGCACGGTGACAAGTGCGGTCACGACCGACCGTAGGCCAACCTCATCGAGGAAGACTGCAGTCACATTGTGATCTCCGACTGTCAAGTCATCCATCAGGAACTCCAGTCCATTGGTCCAGGTTCCCTCGCTGACCACAGATCCATCAACCAACAGCCAATACGT
>QMYR01000149.1 GCA_003662765.1 Candidatus Thorarchaeota archaeon | reverse complement strand
TGATGTCATAACCTCTCCGGTTCAGCCGAACGGCCTAGAGGAAAACGCACAAACCGTCCCTGGCCCGAGATAATGCCAGCTCTCTCATCATCACATCACACTGCCGCTTGGGGCGAAGGCGATTACCGCACTGGTGCATTCCTACAATTAAGGCTGCCGATATTCTAGTTCATGTCGGTATGAACATGGCAGAGATTAACGTGCACAGTCGTGAAAGACGAGAGTCTTTACAACAATAGGGACGACGACCCCTTCAATGATTGGCTCGCCAATGTCCACAAACTCTCCCTCGTCCAACTGAACCTCGTCGATTGAGAGTATCTCACACTGGGTGCCGGTTTCCCGGCGCATCACGTTGCCCACGCTGTTGCCTACATCGCCGTCAAAACAGAGCAGAATAGTACCACGGGCCATGACAGTTCGCGGAAGCGCCCGAAGAATTCCCCTACTAAAGACGGACAGCCACTGGTACGAGGGACGGATTGAGCTGTCAAACGAGAGGATAAGGGGGTCGCTGCCCTCCTGTAGATCATGCCGACGGAGTGCGGCGACAATCGCATCTCTTACGTCCTCTACAGTTGTCCAGTCGTTTGGCAGATGAGGTCTAACAACAGGGAGGTTTCTCAGAGGGAACTGAAGGTTGGAGGACAAATACGTTGTTGAGCCGCTTACCCGCAGAGTGCTCATCCCTGCTCCAATGACCGTTGCTCGTATCCGATACTTCGGTTCTGCAATTGCAGCATCTAGGTTGCTACACCTACGTAGGATCTCCCGCGCGAGGTCCTCCCCAAGGTCGCCAAAACTCCGCTTCTCCTTACCATAGATGTATTCGGCCACGCCACCCGAAAAAGTAATCTCGTTAACATCCCAGTTGCGAGACAACGGAGCCGTCATCATCAGTGACTTGACAAGGAGATCAGTGGTATTCCCACTAATGAAACGGAAGAGGGACTGTGCCATTGCTGCCGAGATTGCAGCACGCATGTCACCGGTCAGCGAGAAACCTGGTTTCAGACTGAGCCCCAGTGCTCCAGCAATGTCCGTCATTGGGGGTTCCAATCTGACAATCATGTCTTCGTTGACGACGAGGAGCCTCCCTCCCACGTTGATGGCCGCAGTGTCAATCACCCTCCCCTCTCTGCAAACGGCGATGTTGGATGATCCTCCGCCAACGTCAATATTCATGACCGTGATGTCGGCTTCTCTCGAACGCTCGACTGCACCCGAACCGTGTGCGGCAAGCAGCGACTCGAAGTTTGGTCCGGCAGACGCGGCGACGAATCTCCCCGCCTCTCCTGCGATCGCACTTACTATCTCTTCCGCATTCTGCCTCTTTGCGGTCTCTCCCGTTATGATGACCGCTCCCGTATCGATATCCTCGATTGAGAATCCGGCATCCCGATAATCATTGAGCAGCACCTCGCGTAGTCTTGGCAGGTCTATCTGTTGTGAATCTATCAGAGGTGTCAGATGAACCGCGCCTTCGTGAACTACTTCCCGTTCGGTCACTTCGTACTTTTCCGTAGGACTGGCAGGGTCTTTCTCCAGCACAAGCCTGCTGAAGACGATGTGGGAGGTTGATGTGCCTATGTCAATGCCAACGCTAAGGAGTTCGCGTTTCGGCGTCGTAGGGTGCATGGTGGCTCTCGCCAAGCTGGCTCCCTTCTGCAGGTCGCTTTTAGAGTTGCGTATTCCGCATCATTTGCCATGGGGCTTCGGTCGTCGGACATGCGACTAGCACAGGAGTGTCCTGCTCTACAATAGTACCCTGAACTCTTCCTTGATCTTCGTGTTCACAGTCATCTTTGTGACACGAACCACATCCTTAATCTTGCCAATAGCTTGGACGGTGCGGTTGATCTCCTCATTGGTCGCGCAGCAGAGATGAACGAGAAGGTCGAAGTCACTATAGATGAGATACACGCATTTTACGCCAATCAGATCTGATATCTTGCGACCTATCGTTTCGGTATCTGCGCCGGGCTTGACATGAATCATGAGCCAAAGGTTCTCCCGGAAGCCCAAGCGCTCGCACGACACCACTGCAGCATATCCCCGGATGATCCCTTCCTGTTCAAGATGTTTGATTCGCTTGCTCACAGTGGCGACGCTGACTCCCAGCATACGGGCCAGTTCGTTGTACGACGCACGACCATTCTCCTGAAGAAGGAGGATAAGGTTAAGGTCGAGCTCGTCCACATCCGGGACGGACTCAAGAAGGCGCTTGATTTCCTCAGGAGTCCTCATTGTCCGGACGTGTAGGCGTCTTGTCATGTCTTTGCCACCTTCTCACTGTTCATCCAATTGCCCATTATGTGTCTATCGAACAACCGCCTAGCTAATAAATGTAGGGAATATCGGCCGCGATTGTGCAATGACTGCACACCCATTTACAACGGGGCTTGTACCCTAAACGTTTGTTCAGAAGAAAGGTAAAAAGCCATACATTTATTTACTTCGATTCAAACTCCGCAGCTGCCACCCCGGGAAAGGTGAGTACATTGAGGAAGAAGTTCACATTCATAATCGCGACACCTCCGTACGACAAGACGGGTGCTTTCACAGCCGCCCGTGTTGGTCTCACGGCGATGATGGAGGAGCTACCGACCACCATCATCCTCATGGAAGATGGCGTGTACTGTGGAGTCAAGGGGCAGCACTCGACGCAGTTCTTCCAAGTTGTGCAGGTACTCCAAGACTTCATGGAGGCTGGCGGCAAACTCCTTGTGTGCGGTCTCTGTATCAAGGAGAGAGGCATTGGGGCGGAGAACCTCATAGAAGGGGCAGAAGTTATCGACATTCATCGCCTGGTCAACACAATGAAGGAGTCTGATCAGACAGTATTCTTCGGCGCGTAGGAGGCCGTTTCAGTCAGAGGTGACCCGCCTTGTCGGACTCGATATTCACTCATGCCCCCTTTGTCCGCGACCCTCGAAAGAAGGACCTCGATATCGAGCGGACCCTGAAGGAGGCGGGTTTCGACCCGAATCTATGCATGCAGTGTGGCACGTGTACGGCTAGCTGCCTGTCAGGGCGCTGGACGGCGATGAGAACTCGTGAGATCATGCGCAAGGCCGCGTTTGGTGATGAGTCGGTCTTGTCGGATCCTGACATGTGGCTGTGCACGACGTGCTACAACTGCTATGACAGGTGCCCCCGGGATCTAAAGGTGACCGATGCTATAATCCAGCTCAGAAACATCGCATCGGCTCGAGGGTATGTCAGTGACAAACACCGCAAGACTGTCGACATTCTCCACAAGACGGGTCACGCGGTACCAATCAATGACAAGATACGGGCGATTAGAAAGGAACTGGGTCTTCCAGAACTGCCACCCACTATCTTTTGCTATCCCGAGGAGATCAAGAAGCTGGGCGAGGCGCTGTTCCAGTTGCCACCTAAGCCTGAGTCCCCCGAGGAGGAGTCGGACTGATGTCCCAAGAGTATTCATTGTTCTTGGGCTGTATTATGCCCAATAGATACCCCGCCATAGAGTCGACCACCCGCTTTGTCCTTGACAGACTTGGGTTAGAGATCAAAGAGATGGAGAAGGCTGGCTGCTGTCCAGCTCCCGGCGTGTTTCGTTCATTCAACAAGCCTGATTGGATGGTCGCTGCGGCAAGGAACCTAGCGATTGCTGAGGGCAACGGTGCAGACCTCCTGACCGTGTGCAATGGTTGCTTTGGCACGCTATTCGAGGTCAATCATGCATTGAAGCACGATGAAGAATTGAAGAAGCAGGTCAATACCAGGCTTGAGCCACTGGGATACCACGTCGAGGCGAACCAAGAGGTCAAGCATATCGCACAGGTCCTTGGCTTTGATATTGGACCTTATGAGATTCAAGATTACCTGAAAAGAAGGGTGCGCTTGAAGGGCGCAATCCACTACGGTTGTCACTTCCTACGTCCATTCCAACTCAAGCAGATTGACGACCCCGAAGATCCGACCATACTCGAGGACTATTTCGAGGCATTGGGTGTGGAGATGATTGATTACAAAAGGAAGCATGCGTGCTGTGGAGCTGGGGGTGGAGTGCGAGCGGGCAACTTCGAGACTTCTATGAAGCTGCTCGGAGAGAAGATGGCGGCTGTGCAGGAGAGCGAGGCTGAAGCAATTCTAGACATATGTCCCTTCTGTCACCTTCAGTTTGACGGTGGGCAACAGACGCTCAACAAGGAATACGGCACGAACTTCAATATTCCAATCATTCACATCTCGCAGATCACGGCCTTTGCCATGGGTCTTGACGAGGTGGGCATGAAGTATCAAGCAACTGCTCCTGACTTCCGGCTGGAGGCGAAACCCCTATGACAGACAAGCAGAAGGAAGAAGAGCCACAGAAGAAGCCTCGGATCGGGGTGTTCGTCTGTCACTGTGGAGAGAACATTGCGGGAGTTGTCGACGTAAAGGCTGTGGCCGAGTACGCGGCAACACTGCCAAATGTTGAGTACTCGACTGACTATCTCTTCATGTGTTCAAAACAAGGCATCGAGCTCATTCAGAAGGCCGTCAAAGAACACAACCTAGACCGAACGGTCGTGGCATCATGCTCCCATGAACAGCACTGGCCGACATTTGCCAAGGCCATTAGCGACCTCGGGTTCAACCCACACATGCACACCCAAGTCAACATCCGTGAGTGGTGTTCTTGGGTGACGGACGACAAGAAGGCCGCCACTGAGAAGGCAAAGAGGATGGTGGCCGCGGGAGTGGCACGTGCTGCTCTCAAGGAACCCGTTGGCACACAGAAGCTCCCCGTCACAAAACGCAGCATGGTCGTTGGTGGTGGTGTGGCGGGACTCCGTGCAGCCATGGATCTGGCCGAGCTGGGCATTCCCGTGGTTCTTGTGGAAAAGGAAACATCCATTGGTGGCCACATGACTATGCTCAACAAGACGTTCCCGACTGACGAGTGCCCGATGTGTACCGTCAGCCCGCTACTCAACGGCGTGATGGCACATCCGAACATTGAGGTTCTCACACTCAGTGAGGTCACCAACGTGGAGGGGACGATGGGAAACTTCACGGTGGAGGTGACCACCAAGCCCAGATATGTTCACGACAATTGCACGTCGTGCGGTCGTTGCGCAGAGGTCTGTCCTGTTGAGGTGAAGAACGAGTGGGACCACGGTTTCGGCATGCGGAAGGCAGTCTACAAACCGTTCCCCCAGGCGTTGCCCTCCGTATTCACTGTTGATATGAAACACTGCATCGATTGTGGCTCATGTGTCATTGCATGCCCAGTCAATGCGATTGACTTCTCCATGAAGAAAGAGAAGCGAACATTCGAAGTCGGCACGATCGTAGTCGCCACAGGGTACGAGGAGTACGATCCGACTGAGATCACGGCGTACCACTACGAGCATCCCAACATCATCACACAACTTCAGATGGAGCGGATGCTGGCCCCCACGACCCTGACGAAGGGCAAGATAGTGCGACCTTCCGATGGGAAAGTACCAAGGACAGTCGTGGTCGTCCAGTGCGTTGGCTCTCGAAACGACCAAGTGGGTAACGAGTATTGCACTGGTGTTTGCTGCATGTATGGCATCAAGAACAGCGGAATCATCAAGGAACACCTTCCGGACACAGAGGTCTTCTTCTGCTATATCGATATTAGAACTCCAGGCCTTCACTACGAGGAATACTACAAGAGAGCGCAGAAGAAGGGAATCCGGTTTATTCGCGGACGGCCTGCGACCTTGACGCCTGACCCGAAGACTGGCAACATCTATGTCGAGGTCGAGGATACTCTGACACGTACTCCGCTGTGTATTGAGGCAGACCTTGTGGTTCTCAGTGCGGGAATGATAGCTCCCAGAGGTTTCGGCAAGCTGGGTGCTAAGCTCGGCCTGCTCAGGGCAAAAGAGGGCTTTGCAAAAGAGTACCACATCAAGATGGGCCCGGTGAGAAGCAGCCGTGATGGCGTCTTCCTGGCGGGGGCCATCCAAGGTCCTAAGGACATCACTCAGACTGTGGCCCATGCAGGCGGCGCAGCTTCGGCTGCAGCTCAGCCACTCGTTCGTGGTTATCTTGAGAAGCGGATGGACACAGCGGTCATCGACGAGAGACTTTGCACGTCATGCATGGCATGCTTAGCCACGTGTCCGATTGGAGCCATAACTGTTGGTGAAAAAGGCATGCCAGTTGTGAATGATGCAGCGTGTAAGAGCTGCGGAGCGTGCGTGCCCGCATGTCCGGTTGGGGCAATTCAGATACGTAACTTCCGCGACAGTCAGATCAGCGCTGAGGTATCTGCGCTCCTTGCGGCTGCGAGGGCAGGAGGGAGTGAAGAGTGATTGTCGGATTTCTTTGCGAGAACTGCGGTCAGGGCGCCGCGAACACAGCGGGCGTCTTGAGAATGAAGTACAGTGATGAGATCAACATCGTCCGGGTACCCTGCGCAGGGCGCGTAGGAGCAAGAGAGATACTTCAGGCCTTTAACGAGGGGGCCGAGGCTGTCACGGTGGTTGGGTGTTGCTTCGGGGCCTGTCACTACAGCGACTCCAATCTCATAGCTCTGAGACGGGTTCGAATCGTCAAGAAATTCCTCGCTGAGATGGGCTATAGCACTCATTGCGTGACGATGTACACGGCGCGAGCCGCTGAGGGCGACACCGTTGTGGGCGACTTTGAAGACGTGGTGGC
>QMYR01000148.1 GCA_003662765.1 Candidatus Thorarchaeota archaeon | reverse complement strand
GACTCACTGTGGCAAGCCTATACAATCCCGGCAACGGCCAGTGGGTGACAGCCAATCTAACGAACGTACTGAGAGCATTGCCTGAGGAGATGACAGATCCGAGCGTTAACATCATGAACTCACCCAACGAGGGAGCCTATCCAATCGGGCGGCTGCTCTACTATCTTGTGAACGAAGAGAAGATTCGGTGGGAGGTCGTAGTCTTTCTCAACTGGGTACTGGTCAGGGGACAGGTGTTTGTCAGCAACGTGGGCTATGTGCCTATCAATGGGACGTCTGCGATTGACTACGCACACTCCGTTGTCGCATCTCTATCGCCAAACCATTAGGGAGTGTGTGTTCGATGGCGGGTCAGAAGAGCGATGACTTCGCAGACGAAGAGGCCGAGGATGTGTTCTCGACCGTAGTGGCACGTGTCCGTCACGCTGCGTGGGTGCTCAGGTATGGCCGAGGGGGTGCAAGGGCCGACCTGCTCGGAAAGATTGGACTGTTCATCCCTGCACTCGCCTCCGTCCTAATCATAGTGCTGATTCTCACGTTCTTGTGGTATGAGTCCATGCCCATTCTCACAAGCGATGTCGGTGGGCCGGCCATCTTCTTGGAGCCTGAGTGGGACCCAAACCGCGACCTGTATGGCATCGGTGTCTTCATTGCCGGCTCACTTGCCTGTACAGGGATTGCGATAGGTGTGGGCGTACCTCTTGGCATCGGTGCGGCGATATTCCTAAGCGAATTCTGCCCCGAGAAACTGCGTGCCCCACTGAGAATGATTGTAGAGATGATGGCCGCGGTTCCGTCAATTGTCTACGGCCTATGGGCCTACGTTGTTATGGTTCCTTGGATAAGAAACGTCTTCGCTCCGTCAGTGCAGTCCAATCCCCTGACTGCATGGATACCCCTGTTTCAGGGTCAGACGAACGGCCTCAGTCTCCTTGCGGGCGGGACCATTCTCGCGATAATGCTCTTGCCAACCGTGATTAGCGTCTCCGACGATGCCCTAAGATCTGTGCCACGCACGCTACGCGAGGCCGCACTCGCTCTCGGGGCCTCTGAAAGCGAAACAGCACGAAAGGTCGTCCTCTCAGCAGCACTCCCTGGCGTTGGAGCAGCAACTGTTCTCAGCCTCGGCCGGGCTGTTGGTGAAACTATGGCTGTCTTGATGGTCACGGGGAACTCCCTCCAGATTCCGTACTCCCTCTTTGACCCATGTTATGTCATGACGAGTATCATCACGAATCAGCTCGGATACGCGTACATTTTCCCGCTCTGGAGGTCGGCTCTCTTCGCCGTGGCACTCGTGCTCATGCTCATGAGTATCAGCTTCACGGCGATGGCGAAGATCATCATGAGGTGGGGGAGCAAGACAAGGGGGATTGTGTAGCGCATGTCTCGCTATGGTCTGGACAGATTGAGGTCTCTGAACGAGATGGTAAACGGCGCACCCCAGGCCACGCGATCGTTCATCGACAGGGTTCGTCACGCCACCCGAAGGGACGTGACCGACTGGATGTTCAAGGGGTTTGTCGCCGTCATGCTGGCAATCGCGGTGGCGCCCTTTTTCATGCTAGTCGCAGAAGTGGCCTCCATTGGACTGGAGGACCTGCTCGGTAGCGGTCCTGGCCAAGGGATTCAGCTTCTCACAACCTATCCGGGTGTGGGACTGCAGGGCGGGATACTCAACGCGATAATCGGGACAAGCGTTTTGGTACCAGTCGCAGCCATGGTGGGGATTCCCCTCAGTGTCCTCGGTGCTGTCTACATCAACGAGTACTCACCCCCAGGAAGAGTACGCCAGATTGTCGAGTTCGCGGCCGACGTTCTTGCAGGAATCCCGTCAATCGTCTTTGGTGCGTTCGGTTTCACGTTCATTGTCTTCTATCTGAACATGGGCATGGGGGTCATAGCAGGGGGTCTCACGCTTGGTTTCATGATGATCCCCACCGTTCTACGAACGACACAAGAGGCCCTCAAACAGGTACCGATGAGCCTCAGGGAGGCCTCACTTGCTCTGGGTGCAACAAAGTGGACTACAACTTGGAAGGTCACAATTCGGGCTGCCTTCCCAGGCATCATCACAGGAATTCTCTTGGCAGTAGGCCGAATAATGGGCGAAACCGCGCCGCTGATCTTCACAGCAGGAAACAACCTCGGCGCTCCGACCAGCCTCTTTGGTCCAGGCTCATGGGTTGCCTCGATGCCCTTCACAATCTGGGCATACATCTCAGACCCGCGACCCTACCTCCAGGTGAGGGCTCATAGCACTGCTCTCGTCCTGTTGCTGATGGTCCTTGCTGTCGATGTTGCGGCAAACTACGCCTCTAGGAAGATAACTCGGAGGTTGGTGTAATGGCAGACACTTGGGAACACAAGATCGAGGTCAAGCACCTCAACACTTGGTTTGGCAGCAAGCACATCCTCAAGGACATCAGGTGCTACTTCGAGGACAACTCTGTCACTGCCATAATGGGGCCGTCGGGATGCGGCAAGAGCACGCTCCTGCGGAGCATAAACCGACTCAATGACATGATACCGGGGTTCAGGATGTCTGGTGAGATACTCATCGAGGGCGACAATATCTACGACCCCAAGGCCAATGTGTACGAGCTCAGGAGGAGAGTAGGCATGGTCTTTCAGCGCCCCAATCCGTTTCCGATGTCTATCAGAGACAATCTCACATTTGGGCCCAGGCTTCACGGCGTCCGTGACGAGGACGAGTTGGAGAAGATTGTTGAGAGCTCTCTTCGAAAAGCGGCCCTATGGGACGAGGTCAAAGACCAGCTGGACAACCCGGCCACTAACCTCTCAGGAGGCCAACAGCAGCGGCTCTGCATAGCACGCGCTCTGTCTGTTGACCCGCCCGTGCTCCTGATGGACGAGCCCGTATCAGCGCTGGATCCCATCAGTGCTGGCAAGATAGAGGACCTAATCGTACAATTGAAGAAGGACTACACCATAGTATTGGTCACCCACAACGTTCAGCAGGCATTCAGGGTGTCGGATCAGGCCGCATTTCTCTACATGGGCGAGCTGATAGAGTTCGACAAGACCAAGAGGATTGCCGTTGCGCCAAAAGATCCACGTACTGAGGCCTTTATCACCGGAAGGATCGGTTAGGTGAGTCAAGTGAAGACCCAATTGGAGTTCTACATGGAGGAAATCAAGAACCGAGTGGAGAGAATGTACGAGCTCGCCATTCACGCCTTCATGCAGTCAATCGAGGCGTTCAAGGAGCTCGACACGGACATAGCTCATGATGTTCAGGTCACATCAGAGGAAATAGAGGATCTCGCAATCAAGGTCGAGGACAACGTCTTTGAGACCATAGTTCGTAGGCAGCCGGTCGCCAGTGATCTGAGGGCCTTGGCCACATACAACTTCGTTTCCCACCATATATACAGGATTGGGAGATACGCCTACAAGGTGGCTCACATCGTCAAGCTCTCCGTGCGCGACAAGCTCAAGCACTACAAGGAGCTCGAGTCTATACCGTATATGGCAAACTTGGCAAAGCAGACGCTTGACATCGCCATGAAGGCACTCCTCGAGAAAGACCTCTCAGAGATAGACCGGCTGGAGGAACTTGAGGCAGCCTCCGACAAGGAAACCGTGGCGATGTTTGAGGAGATTGTCGACTATCTGAAGCGCATGTCTGGAATAACCACAATGTCGCTCTACTATATCATAGTCGGCAGGTATTGTGAACGAGCGGCAGACCATGCATTCTCCATAGCCGAACGTGCCGTTTACATGGTGACGGGCAAGAGGAAGAAGCTCGGCATAGCGTACAAGGGGCAGGCAGACGCGGGACCGCATTGATGTCGCTCACGAGTAGCTACATCTGTTCCCTCTCGGCACGAATGGCCTCGACAAGCCCTGTGAACGCCAAGTCAACATTCATGTTCTGAGTGGCACTTGTCTGTATAAGACGTGTTGCCATTCGCTCGGCCACTTCCATCACTTCATGTGGATCGACCACAGGCTCAAGATCAATCTTGTTCTCAATCATGACCACGGGCACACGGCCGGCTGCAGAGTACAAAGCCTCCAACCATGTGCCTACACTCCGCAGCGTCTCGGGCCGCGTGCAGTCAAACACGAAGAATGCCCCCGATGCGTTTGCGCAATACTGCTCTCTCAGCTGAGCAAACGACTCCTGACCACCGAGATCCCAGATGACCAACTTGTAAAGGACACCACGCAGAGAAACCAACTTCACGTGCAACATCGCACCTATCGTACTGCCTAGGTCACTGGGTAGACTGTCGTAGACGTAGCGCTGAACCAGAGATGTCTTGCCCACGCCAGTATCGCCCAAAAAGACCAGCTTGTAGACGAAATCCGGTTCACGCGCGGCCAAGTCAATGACACCATCGGATTAGGAAACGTAACACTCCGATAAGTCTTTGGTACAAAAAACCGTCATCTCGCCCGGGCACGCTTGAGTATTTGCCGAGTGAGCTCCCCAAACGCCTGTTCAACATTCATGTCTTCCTTGGCACTCGTGCGAACAAAGATGCAATCCAGTTTCTTGACGATGGCCTCGGTTTCTTCCGGAGGTATCGCAGTCGGCAGGTCTATTTTGTTCTCAACCAAGGCCAAGGGAATGCGACCTGTGACGCCGTACAACGCCTCAACCCAGTCGTCGACCCTCTTCAACGTTTCAGGCCTTGTCGTGTCAAAGACGAAAAACGCTCCCGAAGCGTTTTGATAGTAGGCCTTTCTCAGCTGAGCAAAGTCCTCCTGACCGCCGATATCCCAAATGACGAGCTTCACGCGCGTATCATCGACATTCATGGTCTTGACATGGATGTCCGTGCCAATTGTGGCCAAGTAGTCCCCCTCAAAGCTGTCGTAAACGTACCGGCCCACGAGACTGGTCTTTCCTACGGCACCCTCACCGAGAAAGACCAATTTGAACAGATAGTCCGGCGGTTCTGGCAGTGCGTCCTACGCTCCAAGCAACACTCGTACGCGCATGAGTCGGTGTGCTACAAGATAAAAATATCGTAGTTGTCCAGCGGGGCGACTCGCCGCTCAGTCAGACGACATTCTTCGGACCCAGCACCAAAAGCCACAAAAGCAGGGGGCGAGGTCGGCCCAGTGGTGACTGAATTGCAGATAGGGACGTTCGCGAGGAGCAACGAACAGATTGACAGCGCGATTGAGAACAACGCAGACTTTGTCGATCTCCGGATGGATCTGCACCATAGCATCGACTTCGAAGCGGCCAGGAATACCCTCCGCCAAGCCGGCATTCCAATAACCTTGCATCTTCCAAGCTCCCCGGATTGGAAACCAATCGACGTGAGTCAGGAGATTCTGCCCTACATAGACCTCGGCAGGCAAATAGACGCCGAACTTGTCACCATGCACACGACGCTGTCAAGTCTGTTCTATTCTGATGACGACATTGACTCGTTCCTGCAGGGGATTAGGCCAGCTTGTGAGGCTGCCCAAGCGGCCGGAGTCCAGCTGGCAATTGAGAACTTGGGGCTTCTCTACACCGAAATGGCCCTTCTCTTCGACCAAGAACCGTACATAAAAATGGCCCTTGACATTGGACATGGGCAGATAATGGCCATCAGGAACCGCGCTCTCGACCACATTGAATCCTTCTACGACCGCATCATGATGGTGAACGTTCACGACAATCATGGTCGCGATATGATCGAGGAAGTCGTGGGCATGAGGAAGAAGGGAAGGCTGTCGAGAAAGGAAATACGTGAGCTTGCCAAGAAGTATGACGAACACCTATGCATTGGTGAGGGAATCATTGACTTTGAAACGATATTCCGTCAGCTAAAGGAACGGGGTTATGACGGGAAGTTCCTTATGATGTGTGCCGACCCGCTGAGGTTCCCTGAAGAACGCGCCAAGTTCCTTGACATATGGAACTCCCTCTAGGCCGCGCGTGCTAGGGAGTCAATCAACTTGTCGACCTGCTGCATGCCGTTGTCGTCATGTGCCTCTGCGAACAACGCCCGGGCAACCCGGATAACCTTGCGAGCCTCATCGTACTTTCCCTGAACGACAAAGAACCTAGCCTGCTTCAGCCTAGCCTCGCCCATCGCCGAGTACACCTCTGCGGGGTACTCAAAGGAGTCAATCGTTATGACACTCCCACATTTGGGACATGTCGTAACGCGATCAAGCGCGCTCTCGTCAACGGGGACAGCCGAAGGGGCTGTTTCGAGCACACTCTCCTCGGCTTCCTCGACGGTTGGAATGGGCGGAGGTTCTGCCTCGATCTTGTCATAGAGTGAAGACCGGAACTCCCCCGCGACGGCGGCCTCCGGAGGAGGCTGTCTAGAAGCAATCTTGACGCCTGCACCGGGATCTACTATTGCGGACATGCTACCCAGTATCTTTACCTCGGTCTCGTCAACTTCGGCTTCTACCGCTTCTGACTCAGGGGTTGCCACGACTGCTGCAGCTGTGTCTTGCAGAGTAGCCTCAGCAGCTGGTTCTTCAGTAGGCGCTAGTGGCTCGGCAGACTCCTCCAAGAGCTCACGCACCTCACTTGCACGGAGCATTCTAGTCTCAACGACGCCGGATCCCGTTTCCTCAAGCCCCACAGCCTCAGCTCGTGCGAAGGCCTCACGTGCCTTTTCCAGCTCAGACTTGTACTTCTTCTTGCTCGTCCTCCGAACTCTGTCTTTGGG
>QMYR01000147.1 GCA_003662765.1 Candidatus Thorarchaeota archaeon | reverse complement strand
TAGAGGAGATGCCTCAAAGAGGATAGCTGACATATTGACAGAGCGATTGCCATAGGAAAGATGACAAAATCGGCGCCAAAAAAGGGCCTCAAATGGCCAATTTCGAAGGCTGTTCAGACAAGTCTTATAAGCGGCCAGAGGTCAGGCTCTCTTAACGTGCTTTAAGTAGAGAGGAACACCATAATGAGCTTCGTTGTAAAGAGCAAGATTCAGGAGTTTGCAAAGAAGAACAATCTGATGGTTGGCTCTGACTTCTATGGTGCACTGGACAAGGAGATCGAGAGGATTCTCAAGGCTGCTGCCAAGAGGTGCACTGAGAACAAGCGGAAGACCTTGAAGGCCTACGACCTGTAGGCCGGTGGAACAGGAAGTTCACCCATGTGTGTACTTCCCGTTCACACTCTTTTTTCATATCGTCATTCTTATCAGCCGATGTCGTGTGACGTGGCTATCCGACGGTGTGAGGATAGCTGGCAATGTATAGGGTGTGTCTGACCAACGACGATGGGCCGCACAGCGAGGGCCTCATCAGACTTGCCGAGGTATTGGCTCGGGTTGTCGATCTCGTGGTCATAGTGCCTGACGGGCAGAGGAGTGCAACGGGCAAGGCTCTGACACTGAATCGGCCACTGCGCGCCCAAGAAACTGCCAGAGAGGGATACAGGCTCATCACACACGATGGGACCCCGGCCGATTCTGTCGTTCTTGCTGACTGGTTTGCAAGAGATGTGGATCTGTTCGTGTCAGGGATAAACGCGGGTGCGAACGTGGGATACCAGAGCATGCTAACCAGTGGCACGGTTGGGGCCGCACTGGAAGCAGCGTTGAAGGGCTACCCAGCAATCGCGGTTTCGGTGGAGGCGTCACCATCGGAATGGTTCAATCACGAGGGCAGCGACCGCGACTATGACAGAATCTGCAAGATAGTGAAGGACATTGTCATGCTCGTCTTGGAGAAAGGGATGCCACAAGAGGTCGATGTGATCAACATCAACTTTCCATGCCATGTTTCGAAAGACACTGAAATCAGAATCACACGGCCAACTCGCGTAAGAATGCGTAATGAGGTCGTAGAACGGATTGATCCGCACAATAGGAAGTACTACTGGCTCAAGGGTATTGAGGTCAAACCGCTGCCCGGCACCGACGCATATGCCGTCCTGAAAGAGGGCAATGTGTCAATCTCACCAATCAGAATTAGTGGTGCGACGGGGGAGAGTCTGCGCAGGCTCAAGGAGTTTCTCGGGCTGTGACACGGGCAAGAGCAGCCCACAAGGCGTCTGTCGTAGGGCGCTCCAACGGTCTCTTCTTGTCACCCTCGATAATGACTCGTTCGTCGTGTTGCTCAAGAATCCGCCCGACAACCACGGCGGGTACCTCTGCTGAACGCAGGGCTGTGACCACATCTTCTTCATGTCCCTGTCGACAGGTCATCACCATGCAACCACTACTAATGAGAGACAACACATCGACATCGAGTGCTCTGCAAATCTCCGCAGTTGCGGGGTGAACCGGAATCTGCCCCATCCAGATCTCTACACCGACGCGGCTGGCGTCACACAGTTCGTGGATGCCACCGGCCAGTCCGCCTTCCGTGGGGTCATGCATGGCCGTGACGTGCCCGGTTGAGAAGGCTGTCACTCCATCACGAACCACACTGATGTGTTTCCTCAGTTCTCGTGCCTCGGAGATGACTTTGTCGCCCACAAGCGGTCTCAGATAGGCCTCTCCCTCTGCGGCCAGAATGGCCGTTCCCTCTATGCCCACGGTCTTCGTCAGAATCACCGCATCGCCGGCCCTTGCACCAGACGATGTCACGTACTCTCCGTTCTCGCAGACACCCATCATGAACCCTGCGATGATGGGACGATCGAGTCCCTCCGTTATCTCCGTGTGGCCGCCCACCACTGATATCCTGAGCTCTGCGGCCGCTTCGTGAATCTGGTGAGCGATACGCTCAAGCTCGCCCTTCGAGCATCCGGGCGGTAAGAGGATGGACACAAGGAACCACCGCGGCTGCACTCCAAAGGTTGCGACATCATTGGCATTGACATTGACCGCCAGCCAACCTATGTCTTCGACAGAGCCGGTGATGGGATCGGTGGAAGCGACAATGACATGATTCCCAACTCGAATGAGTGAGGCATCCTGCCCAAGCTGGGGGCCAAGTATGACATCAGGGTCGTGGGAACCAAGGAACGGGAAGACAATGTCCTTTAGAATGTCTGGGGGAACCTTTCCAGGGAGCATAGCCTTGGCCTCGCCATGTTGGGTGGTGCGCACAGGTCCTGTGCCATGGCGTATGAAAAGTGAATTCATCGATGCCCCGTTGCGGGACTCTCCTCACTCACTATGGGCACCAGGCAGATGTCAGACCTGCGCGCATGAGTGGCACACCTACTCTGCTAATAATCCCATCGAGACGGCAAAGCTATGAGAGATATGCCTCTGCCCTCTTGAGCTCTTTAGGGCTAAGACGAGAGCGGGTACGACATGCCGCAAGGAAGGCACCGAGTACCGAGTCCACCCTGAGAATCTCATGTGTCAGGAACGCACGACCTCCGCAGATACGTGCGACAAGAAACGCACCGAAGGTCCTGCGGAAGGTGGGCACCGCCAAGATAGTCTCAATGACATCGTGAAGGCCTTCCTTCTTCATGCGAAGTGTACTCGCCAATTCCAGAGCGTCGTGGTAAGGTAGCTTGAATACCCTGACCCAATTGCGCTCGTCCGGATTGACATTCACCGCAACCAGTCGAGTCTTCTGTTTCTTGGCCAGCCTAGCGGCCCTCACAAGATCCCGAACCGGTGTGTACTGGGCATGGCCAGGACCCACTGACTGGGCGAGGGGAATGTTAGGCGAAAAGTCGGATATCACAACAATCAGCGACTCGACATCAGGGTTCCGCATCTTCTCACGTTTCAGGGTCTCCATGGCCTTCATGATACCATCTGCCAGTGGTGTGAGGCCGGAAAGCCTGAGTCGTGCAAGTGCCCGGTATATCTTGTTCCAGTTGCTGGTGGGTGCTTGCACCTCAACGGCGCCGCTGTCCTTGAATGCCACAATCCCAACTCGGTCCCTTGAGCCACGGGTCTCCCGTTCAATTCTCTCCACCACCTTGCGAACATCGGACATGTGCGCACGCATTGAGAGGCTCACATCGATTACCAAGATCACTGTCAGTGGTGTTCGTCCAGTGAACACCTTCTCTCGGATGTCCTGCCATGCTATCTTGAGAGGTCTTCCTCTCTGTTTCTTGCCCGTTCTCGCAATGGCGGCCAAGACTGTGGTCGGCACATCAATGCTGGACACCTCGCCCGATGGCATGCGTGAGCGGAAAGGACGACCCTGCTTTGTTGACTCAGAGGCCTTGAGTGTACCGGAGCCCCGTGAGGCAACCCTCTTGCGAATCCAGCCCCCAGACGACACACGCGAACGGATCATTGCCCTCGCACGCAACTGTTCCACGTCAAAGAGGGCTTTCCCGCTCTCGAGGTCCGGGACCTTGACAAAGAAGTCGCGTTCCAACGCAGGTGTTTCCCGGATGTCTGACTTGGGCCCTGCTATCTTCGAGCGAAGCGACTCGCTGTAGGAACGAGTGGCGGTTCCGAGCTCATCGCCGGGCTCTGGTTCGGCCTCACCAGGTTCGACCACATCGATGCCAGCAGCAGGGCCTCCCTTCCGTTGCGTCATCCGCCTCAGCCACTCCCTGACGAACAGGTACATGAGCGGGGCAAAGACTACGGTGTCAACAACGAGAACTGGAAGCGGTGGCACTTGGCCCAGAGGGGTTTCTGCAACGAAGTTGATGGGATTGTAGAGGAGCCACGCAAGATAGGTGACGACAACGAAACCCATTATCGCACAGATGGTCCCCTTAATCGGATCGCCCCGAGGATTCCGAATCCCTTTAGGAGCTTTTTTTTTCCGCCCCCGGAACCGGACTCGGCATACCTACTCTGACGGCCGAACCTTCCACCGCTGAACCTCGACCCAGTCTTCTCCTTGGACGGAGGAACCTCTGTGGGCGACTTTCGTCTGTCACGGGTCTTCTTTGCAACTTGGTCTGCTCGAATCACCGCCTCGTCGATATCTTCGTGGGAGGGAGGCTCGAGCAGTCCTCCCCTACGGGTTCTATGACTCAGTGCCAGATGTGCCGCCAAGCGCATGTCCTCAAGAGTGACCTCGGTGCGCCCCATAAAGGCAGCGTGAGTGATTGCGGTCTTGCTGATGATGATGTCAGGGCGGACACCATCCACCTCTAGGGCATCGCACGCCAGAGCGATTGCGTACAGCTTGCTCTCCGGCAATACAACATCATCAAGGATCTCTCTAGCTCTCTGAATCTTCTCCCTTAGCGCACGCTGTCTGTCAGCCCATTCTTCATGGAATTTCTCGGGGTCCTCCTCAAAAGAGAGGTTCCGTCTGACCAGTTCCATTCGATCCTCGATGGACAGATTCCGCCCTACTGCTACGTGAAGCGGAAACCTGTCGAGGAGCTGCGGACGGAGTTCTCCCTCCTCGGGGTTCATTGTTCCAATCAGGATGAAGTCCGATGGGTGCGTGATGGAGATGCCTTCACGCTCAATCACGTTCATCTTTGTGGCCGCAGCATCAAGAAGGTCGTCAACAAGATGATCAGGTAGAAGATTGACTTCGTCCACGTAAAGGACGCTCTGGTTCGCCTCAGCAAGGATACCGGGGCGAAGGGCCTGAATCCCCTCCTGTAAGACTCGCTCGATGTCGAGAGCTCCAATTAGTCTATCTTCGGTCGTGGACAGAGGAAGGTTGACCACTCGCATCTTACGCTTCATCGAAGGGAGATGTCCCTCTTTCTGAAGGCGTTCAAGGCACTCAGGACACAGAGCGTCCTCACGGTAAGGATTGCACCCGAACCGGCAACCTTCGACGACATCAACCTCTGGCAAAAGGTCTGCGAAGGCTCGCACAAGCGTGGTCTTGCCGGTCCCCTTGGGGCCGGAGATGAGAACACCACCAATCCGCGGATTGATTCCGTTCAGTATCAGTGCCAGTTTCAGGTCATCAAGATCTACAAGTGACGTGAAGGGTAGTATGGGTCGAGTGTGGGCCTGCAACAACTCATCCGTCCACAACCGGGCTTTCTCGGGCGCTTCCGCCTGACCAATAATAAGTGGATTGGTCAACGTAGACGAGTGGGACGGTCAGACAAATAAGGACGGCAGACAAACCAAGAGCGAGGTTCGCCATTGTTCTCTGCAATCGATCATCTTGAGTGCCCCCGATGCGGAAAGAAGTATTCCTGTGAAGCAACGGCGTCTGTCTGTGTCTGTGGCTCCCCGCTTCTGGCGAGGTATGATCTGAAGATTGTGGAAGAAGCCGCACAGATGGACCTGTTTCCGACGAGAATCAACTCAATGTGGAGATACTCATTGCTCTTGCCTCTGAAGAGCCCATCCTATGTCTTTAGCCTGGGAGAGGGCTGGACACCGCTTTTGGAGGCACCCCGATTGGGAGCGGATGTGGGGCTGAGGATGCTTCACGTGAAGGATGAAACTCGCAACCCAACGGGATCTTTCAAGGACAGGGGACTCAGTGTTGCAGTGTCAAAGCACGTCGAGCTGGGCTGCAAGAAGTTTGCCATGCCGACAGCAGGGAATGCAGGTGTATCGATGAGTGCCTATTGTGCGAGAGCGGGCGCAAAGGCCAGGGTGTTTATGCCCACCGATACCCCACGGCCCTTCTTTGATGCCTGTGCGTACTACGGAGCGGAGGTGACAAGCGTTGACGGGACAATCTCCGACTGCCACTCCAGAATGGTCGAGGAGTGCGCAGGATGGACGGATCTGTCAACGACACGCGAACCTTTTCGTGTTGAGGGTAAGAAGACAATCGGTTTTGAGATTGTGGAGCAGCTTGACTGGGAGATTCCTGATGTCATTGTGTGTCCCACGGGCGGCGGGACTGCGCTCATTGGAATATGGAAAGCGATGAGGGAGCTGCGCGCGATGCGCCTCATCGGCAAGAGGCTTCCGCGCCTGTTCGCAGTCCAGAGTGAGCATTGCGCGCCAGTGGTGCGAGCAGTAGAACGCGGTGACCACGCGGTCGAGTCGTGGGATAATCCTCGTACAACCGCACTTGGCCTGAGAGTCCCCAAACCCTTCGCTGGCGAGCTAATCCTTTATGCCATAAGGGAAACCGATGGGGGTGCGGTGGCTGTGGCGGAGTCTGAGATCAGGGCAGCGCAACTCTCGGCCGCACGACTCGAGGGATTTGACATGGGCCCCGAGGCGGCTGTGGGCCACGCAGGAGTGAAGTATCTGATTGATGGTGGACAGGTGGACCCAGACGAAGAGGTTGTAGTCCTGAACACAGGATCGTGTGCGAAGTACTTGTATCAGACATGACATGCATCTTGCCGCTGTTCAAGCCCCGCTCTGCGCAAACACTGTCCGTACGGCCCGGGACTATGTCCGGGGGAGTTATTAGCACTCTGTACGTAGACGCGGGGATGCCTGCCGAGGCGTGGCTGACGAGAGAGGGAAACTGACATTGCAAGAAGACTCCTTGCATAAAGAGGCCCCCTATCGTCTGCACTCTCTTCGTGAGTCCCTAGCGATTAGCAAGAAGGAGACCCTCATAGTTGTGGTACTGCTTGCATTCTACGTGAACTCTAGGTTCGTACTTCACGATACCGTGCTGACGATCGTGCTCGGTCTCAT
>QMYR01000146.1 GCA_003662765.1 Candidatus Thorarchaeota archaeon | reverse complement strand
TCTCGGCGCCTAGGCCGATCATTGGGAATCAGCCCCATTCCAACCAAGACCTGTAACTATTCGTGTGTCTACTGTCAGCTTGGTCGTACTCTCCGCTACGCACGCGAGCGCCAGATGTACTACAGCGTTGAGGACATAATGGCGCAGCTGAAGCAATACATCGAGTCTCTAGATTCAGAGGAGTATGACGTGGTCACGGTAGTAGGTGACGGCGAGCCAACGCTCTACAGCGGCCTTGGCAGGCTCATTGATGAGATTCACGCTGTTCAGACAAGACCCGTCGCCATCATCTCAAACGGAGCTCTGTTGTTCCAACCAGACGTCCGCGAAGAGGTGAGCAGGGCCGACATTGTGATGCTGAACTTTGACAGCTGGGACCAAGAGAGCCTCAAGCGGATAAACCGACCACTGAGCGAGCTTACCTTCTCGAAACGCATGCAGGGATATAGAGAGTTCAGGAAGGAGTTCACAGGCATGTTGTACCTCGAAGTAATGATGGTGAAGGACCTGAACGACAGCGACGTAGCGTTGGAGAACCTGGCACATCTGGCACAACAGATTCAACCAGACAACGTATTCATAAACACACCCGTCCGACCACCAGCGGAGTCTTGGGTGAGGATCCCCGACCAAGACAGGTTGGCCAAGGCTGCCGAGATCTTTGGGGGGAGCCGCATAGACTATCTGCCCGAGGGCGCATTCATCTCGCTGAGCGAAGACCCTGTCAGCGGCGTGTTGAACATCATCAGCAGGCACCCGATGAGGTTAGAAGATATCCGCGCCCTTCTCGCCAGAAGAGTGACGCCAGAAGAGATTGAGGGTCTATTGGAGAATATTAGGCGTGCGCTCGCGTCGAATCCGTCCGTCGAAACCATCAGCTACAGGTCTTCGACATTCTATAGGATACGAAGAGCCCCAGCGAAACGCAAGGTGTAGGTCTCAGAGCATTGTCAAGGCCTCAGTGTTGCAGTAATGTTCGGTACAGAGAGGCAAAGCCTTAAGAGAGGTATCTCTTCAACGCGCGAGCGACAGGCAACCCCCAGAGAGCGTGTTCATAGTTGGACTACGACGTGGCCATTGTCGGAAGCGGCCCGGCTGGCATATTCTGCGCACTTGAACTCATTGAACATAGGCCAGACCTCAAGATTGTCATCATAGAACGGGGAAAACCGATCGAGTTCAGACACTGCCCCAACTCCACTGCAGCTCGCGGCTGCAAGAAGTGCACGCCCTGCCATATCCTTGCGGGATGGGGCGGTGCGGGGGCCTTCTCGGACGGAAAGCTGACGATCTCCACGCGTGTTGGTGGCTGGCTCGATGAAATCATAGGAGAACAGCGGCTGGCCGAGATGATAGACTATGTTGACCACAAGTACCGCGAATACGGTGCTCCAGACACGCTCTACGGAGCAAACGATGATGATATCGAAACGTGGACGAGAAAAGCCGCACTGGTTGGTCTCGAGCTCGTTCCTCAGAAGGTCAGACACATGGGCCGAGAGGGCTGCATTGCAGTAATGGGGAGCATGTTTCAGCGAATCACAGAGCATGCGAAGATAATGTTCGACACTGAGGCAAAGGACATCAGGGTTGAAGACAGCACTGTCGTAGGCCTCGAAACTAACGGTGGTGATTTTATCTCCGCCAAGTACGTTGTAGCCGCGCCGGGGCGCGTGGGCAACGAGTGGCTCTCACGTGAGGCCAAGCGCCTGAACCTCAAGACCGAGAACAACTACGTGGACATCGGCGTCCGTGTTGAGATTCCGGCACCTGTGATGGAGGACATAGCGAGCGACCTCTATGAGCCGAAGCTGGTGTACTACTCGAAGCGTTTCGATGACAAGGTGCGACTCTTTTGCTTCAACCCCGGTGGTGTGGTCACCACTGAGTACTATGATGAGATACTCACAGTCAACGGTCAGTCGTTCGCCCACAAGAAGACGCCGAACACCAATTTCGCGCTCTTGGTGTCCACCAAGTTCACAGCACCATTCAAGGAACCCATAGCCTACGGGCAGCACATTGCAAGACTGGCTAACATGCTGGGCGATGGCGTACTTGTGCAGAGACTCGCAGACCTGCGCAGAGGAAAGCGGAGCACAGAGGAAAGAATCAGACGTTCTCCTGTGAAGCCCACCCTCCCCAGCGCCTCACCAGGCGACCTCAGCTTTGCCCTGCCTTACAGACATCTCAGCTCCATTCTTGAGATGCTTGACGCCCTTGACAAGCTGTGTCCCGGTGTGGCAGACGTCGGGACGCTCCTGTACGGTGTCGAGGTGAAGTTCTACTCCTCGCGAATCAAACTGAACTCGAACCTGGAAACTGAGGTGACAAATCTCTACGCCGCCGGCGATGGGGCAGGAATCACAAGAGGGCTGATGCAGGCCTCCGTTGCGGGCGTCGTCGTTGCGAGGGATATTCTCAAGAAAGAGGGCACGCCCGTAGAATAGCTTCACAGATCTTGTGGCTTCGAGTTCACCGGCGGCGGCCAACTCGAACGATATGCTCAGATCTACAGAATCAGATGTGTGAAGGATCTCACCAGCTGTCAACGAATGCTGCTGGACCGGGATTGAGCCGCACAAGCTCCTCTGCATACCATCTGTTCTTGATCCTGAGGATGATGGTGTTCGCCTGCGAGGTCAGTTCTTGAATAGATATCGCCCGCTCCAATGGCCCAGACCCGAGCGCCCACAAGCCCAGCAAGAGAGCAGCACTTGCAATCGTCAAGTACACGTACTGAGTCGGGGGAACTGACATTCCATCATAGACGAGAAATGCTGTGTTCGTAGCGAGGAGTAGGTCGACCAGAGCAAGGCAAAATGTGACCAGAGCAATGGCGGGTCGCAATCGCCGCAAGGACCTGGGGTCACGAGCAGCGCCGGATAGTCTGGACAATCTTGGACACCGACGACCAAGACACCCCATGAACATGACATCACCAACGTCCTCCAATCCTCTATCATCATACATACCTCCTCCTCGACCAGCTCACTGATGTCGTCGCCACCATCTCTCTCCCCATCATGTTGTCAGTATCTGCTGCTGCTCGTCGCCTTGGTGTGTGTGCAAAGACCATCCGTCGCTGGGACGCAGGAGGTCAACTCCATTGTCTTCGTGCTGGAATGTGTGGAGTTCAAATAGTGTGGGTGGGAGCAGATGATCAGAGAGATATTGTCCTCACTGCGGTAGCGAGTTCCACGCAGATGTCAACGCCGCGAGGAATATCATTGAGGTTCAACAACCCAGTGCCGTTGCTGGGGGGACAGGGACCTAGTGTCCAAGTTTGTCCAAATTACAATCAACGGTCACTCCAGTGCTCCCGACACACAGGGACTTGGACACGCACTTCGTTCCTAGTGGAATCGTCAAATTCCGGGTCGTAGTAGCGCTCCATGGGGGTTTCAGTCGAGAGAGACGCTTGGCTATCGACCCACGCACCGTAGCTGGCTGGCCGCACACAGGACACAAATCTGGAAAAGCCACATCGGGTAGCTGGATTCTGACGAGGAGGGGGAACATTTGATTTCGAGGCGGCGGATAGAACTATTGAAGATTCTTGTCAACGCGAAGGCATCCGGCGAATCCCGCCTGAACTTGCATGAGCATGGACACAGCGGCCTGCAAGTAATGACTTGACGTTTCTGAAAAAGACAGACTCACGTCGCCAACACCTTCACACATGGAAAGGTTCTTGTACGTATTCTCAGTGCTCGAACGGTCTGGCATTCGCTCCTTTTCCTTGGTGCGTGTGTCGAGACAGTACATACGCTCTGAGGACTAAAGATGACAACACATCTCCGCGTCATATCCACCCTGTTTCTGGTTGCTTTGTTCATGCAACCCATTCTTGCTGCAACTCTTCAACACCCCGCCGTGATTCCACATACTGGAGAGCGTGATGGTCAGCACCCGTTCACGACAGCGGTTACCAATTTCACGCGTGTTGATTGGACGACAAACCATATCCCGAACGGGGGCTTCGAATCGTGGAGTGCTCCCCATGATCTTGACTCACTCAATTCTTACAGAACGGTCGAGAGGTACGCATGGTACGCGATGGCACCGTGGCCGGTGAGCGAGGGGCTACGTTCCTTCGGAATGGAGGTCCGTGCCATTGATCCGGATCATCCTTCGGAGCTCATTGTCACCAAGAGCAGTTGGACCTATTGGAACAATCCGGCCAATCTAACACTCAAGTTCGACTTCTTCGTCGATGAGATTCCCGACCCGGGAGTAGGCGACGCGTTCTACGTTCATGTCGAGATGGGTACCCCCGCACGCCACCTATACTACTACATGAGCGGTTCGGCCCAGGCCAGCAACAGCTCATACAATGCGTACTTCACAGTGAACGCCGATACCGGCTCTTGGCAAACTTTCGACGCAAACTTGACTCGGGACTTCATAGATGCGTTTGGAGTTGAACCCACTACTTTCAGGCAATTCCAGTACTACCTCTATGGGATCTCAAGCGACTATGCTCGCACATTCATTGATGATGTCTGGCTCGTCAACAGCTCGTATGTCCAGATAGGCGGTTCACAGGCATATGGTGATTTTGAAACTGGTGGGACGGGCCCCTCATGGTACTACATTCGATCGGATCCATCGGATATCTCGCAAAGTTCAATCCGTACCCAAGGTGACTGGAGCCTGAACATCACGTCGTTATCGGTCAAGAGTAGCAGCCAGGCGTACGTATACACTTCGCCCTACAAGCGCATCACGTCAGTCAACCCCGGCATCTTGAGATTCAATTGGCGAATTGAGGCCCTAGAGCACTCTACGGATGATGTATATGCCTACGTCTACGTCAAATGCTCTAATGGCACAGGGAACGAATTCTCACTATTCTACCCACTCTCCTACGGCGGCAGCTCGTTTCCAGTTTCAGGGTCGTCGTCTGTGGTCATCCACCCCGATGGGTTCAACTCCACTGGGGTGTGGAACTCATTTGAGAGAAATCCGTACGAGGACGTTGCAGCATTCAATGCGACAAACGACCTCTTCGTGGAGCAAATAATGATCAGAGTGAACGCCCTCGTTTCTCGCATTACGCTACTGGTTGACGAACTGAGCTTCAACTGTTCGATTGTCAACGATATGAGCTACGAAGACCAACCGGAACCCGGCGAGCCCGTCCACTCGTGGGGATGGACTAGCATTCGCGAGGATCCCCATCTGACAGTCACTGACGTCGCGCGGACTGGTGAGAAGGCGGCGAACTTGACTCTTACTGATGGCGATGAATACTACGGTAGTCAGGGACTATCCAATCTCCCGTTCACCAATGCGACAGAGCTCTACCTCGACTGGAACTGGCGAGTCGAAGAGTTCACCGCAAATGACTACGAGGGAGTGGTGCTCGGTGTGTACTTCGATGATACAAGCATAGGCTACGTCATGGCCAACGGCTCTGGCATGGAGAACGGTGACTTCGACGAGTACGTACCAGTTGCCACTGGGGCATCAGTTGGCACATGGGTGAACACTCAGCGGAACCTGGTCGAGGACTACGTGAGCGCCTTTGGCCAGCAGCCCAATGGAACAATCGAAGGCGTCGTCCTGATCGCCTACTCTGATATGGGGAGTCATGTAGAGATTCTTCTGGATGACCTCTACGTTTACACTGATTCCGCACCTACACTGTCTGACCTCGCCATGAGCCCGACGGCGCCAGTGGAAGGCCAGAACGTGACCGTCAACGTGACTGCATACGACCCCAGCTTGGATACGGTGGTGCTGCACTACCGTGTCAATGCAAGCCAGTGGGTCCCTGTTCAGATGAGCGAGCTGACTGAGACCAACTTCACAGCCAGCATCCCAGCCCAGAGCCTCCATGCGGTTGTAGAGTTCTATGTCACAGCCAACGACACCTTTGGTAAGACCGCCACACTGTCGAACGGTTCGGACTATTTCGGGTATGTCGTTGCAAGTGCACCAACTACAACCAGCACAACTACTACGACAACCACTACGACCTCGTCAACAACAACGACAAGTTCCACGACGACTGAAACGATCACTTCGGCAACGACAACTGGAAATGAGCGGCAGCTAGACGTGGTCTTGATGGTTGTGGGGGTGGCCGTTGTCGCAGTAGTAGTTTTGGTGGCTTACGGCTTCTTTCGAAAGACTCGTGCGTAGCATTGGCGGCGAGCCCCTAACACAGACGCGCCAAGATTTGGGAGAGGAGTCTGGGTGCGTCTTCAATCTCCCATGAGGGGGCGTCGACATGCCAAGAGTGGTTCAACGTAGGCGGGAAACACCCGTACCCAGCCGAGTTTCGCGCCGTCAATCCGCCGGCAGTGCAAGCAGTCGGCAAGCACAGAGAGCACCTCCCAATCCTATGTGGATAGCCTATTCGACTTTCATGTCATCATGGAGTCCGTATCAAGAGTCAAGTCTGCGATGCCTGATTCTATGAGAAACGGACTCATCCTGTACGCGGTCTGCCTTGCTCTGTCCCTCCTGTCTTTTCAAGCTGTCACGCTTGGATGGCTATCTGTCACACCTTTTCTACTCTTGTTGGCAGGTATGCTCGTACTCTGGCGACGCGACAACAGAGCTCTCCTGGACCTAGGACTTGGTGAGTAGTCTAGAAGTCAGCCCGTGACCATTGGGATTGCAATCGGTTCGATACCGCGGACCGCATTCTTGTTCGCAACATACTATGCAGGAATCATGACACTGATTTCTACTCATG
>QMYR01000145.1 GCA_003662765.1 Candidatus Thorarchaeota archaeon | reverse complement strand
GTGTGGAAGATGCTGCCCTCAGTCATCTACGCCATAGAGAGTAGCCGGCGAATGGATGTTGCAATTGCGCTTCCTTTTCTCGTTGCAGCACGAGCCGCTGCAAAGAGAGGAATTAGGCTCATGGTCTCGGGTCAGGGCCCTGATGAGCTATTTGCGGGTTACGCAAGACATGTTCGAATCATGCAGGATGGTGGGCCTCGTGCTCTCGATGAACAGCTGCGGACGGAAGTTGCCATGACCCATAGAACGAACCTTGAGCGCGATGAGAGAGCCGTGGCACACGGTGGCTGTGACCTATTCTATCCATACATGTCGAGGATGTTTATCGACTACGCACTAGCGGCTCCCTCGGAGTGGAAAGTGAGCCTATACTCCGAACCTCAACGAAAGACCATCTTCCGCCGTCTGGCGATAGAGATGGGACTTCCTCGCAAAATAGCGACTGCAAGGAAGAGTGCCACACAGTTCAGCTCTGGCTCCGACCGTCTGATAGTGGATGCTGTCCGGAGTCACACTGTAGGAACCTCTATTGGCAGACGCAGGGCGTCTTCCATGGTACAGCCTGTGCTCGACGAAATCGCATTCAGACTGGGAGTTGCTCCTGCCCCCTCATCTCCGCCCTCCATAGACGCCGACTGGTCAAGTGTCGATCAGTTCCTCCGCGCCCTAGCCACCGGTGATTAGGGGTAGGATAACGACTGTATCGTCTTCGTCCACTATGTCATCCAAACTGAGCCGCCTACCACCAGACAAGACAACATGGTCCCTACTCAGGTCAAGTTCCTGCAGCAGATCGGCCACTGTCTTGCGCTCAGTCACAACGACTGTCGTGGGCCTTACTGTTTTCTGTACCCCAGACAAGGAAACACCCAGCACTTATGGGCAAGTTCCCCTTATAGTCTTAATCGGTGGGGCCAAGTAACAATGAATCTCTGTCTACGAAAGGCGCGATTCCCTAGATATGTCAGTTGCTATGGCGCCCAGCAATGTGCGAAACTTGTCGAACTGCGTACCGGCAAATGCTTAGTTAGAGATAAGTAGCAGGGGCGTCATCGCGAATACTAGTCACAGTTCGACATTGACGGCCAACATTCGGTGAAAGTCGGTACGCCATGCAGGCCCTACGAAAAGCTTCATAAGAGGGGCGGTGGCCGCACGGGAGCCAAGTGACGTAATACGATTCGGCAATCACCGAAACGAAGGGGAAACCGGCCATGGTTGGTATAATCGGCTACGGAGTATACATCCCAAGATATCGCATCAAGACCGAAGACATCGCCTCCGTCTGGGGTGAGGACGGGGCGAAGCTCGCAAAGGGTCTTGGTGTGTACGAGAAGTCCGTGCCGGGGCCCGATGAGGATGTTGCAACCATCTCCACCGAGGCGGCACGAAACGCTGTGAAATACGCTAGAATTGATCCGAAGGACATCGGTGCCATCTATATTGGCTCCGAGTCGCACCCCTACGCAGTAAAGCCGACGGGGACGATAGTGCTTGAGGCCCTCGGCTGCAGTCACAACATCACCTGCGCGGACTACGAGTTCGCATGTAAGGCGGGCACTGCAGCAATTCAGACCTGCATGGGCCTTGTGACATCGGGCATGATTAAGATGGGACTGGCCATAGGCGCCGACACAGCTCAAGGTCGACCTGGTGATGCCCTTGAATATTCGGCCGCTGCAGGAGGTGCGGCGTACATAATAGGGAACGACAACCCCGTCGCCACTATCGAGGCAACAGTATCGTTCACGACTGACACGCCCGACTTCTGGAGACGCGAGGGAGAGGACTTCCCCAGCCACGGAGCAAGATTCACCGGGGAGCCAGCCTACTTCCGCCACGTTGGAGCCGGCGCCAAGCTGCTGCTGGAAAAGACAGGAACAACAGTGGATGACTGGGACTACTTCGTCTTTCATATGCCAAACGGAAAGTTTCCCGTTTCCATGGGGCGCCAGCTGGGCGTGCCGAAGGAGAAGCTTGAGGACAGCCTAGTAGTCAGGAGAATCGGCAATACGTACTCAGGCTCCGCAATGATTGGACTCGCTCGTGTCCTCGACATCGCCAGGCCGGGCGACCGCATCTTCATGGTTTCATATGGCTCAGGCGCTGGGAGCGATGCTTTCGCCATCACGGTGGAAGAGGAGATTGAGAATCATCGCGGAGAAGTTCCCACAGTGGATGACTATATCGAGCGCAAGAAGTATGTGAACTACTCGGTATATGCGAAGTATCGCAGAAAGATCAAGGCGCTGGCGTGAGGAGGTAGAACCATGGAGAAAGATGTAGCAATAGTCGGAGTTGGGATGAGCAAGTTCGGCGAGTTGTGGGACAAGAGTCTCAGGGACATCACTCTTGAGGCTGGAATGTATGCGATATTCGATGCAGAAGTCAGAGGCAAAGACATCGACGGAATAGTCATTGGCAACATGAGTGCCGGTCGCTTTACGGGGCAGGAACATCTCGGCACCCTAGCTGTTGACATGGGCGGCCTGGGCAATATCCCTGCCTACAGTGTTGAAGCCGCGTGTGCAAGTGGAGGTGCTGCGGTTCGTCAGGCGTACATGGCAATAAAGTCGGGTGAGCATGATGTGATGCTTGTCCTAGGCTCTGAAAAGATGAGTGACGTGAACCAGAGCGAAGCGATGAACACCGTGAGCGTCGCCAGCGACTGGGAGTGGGAAGGGATGTTTGGGGCCACATTCCCGGCCCTCTATGCGTTCATGGCAAGGAGGCACATGATGGAATACGGTACGACTGAGGAACAGCTCAGCCTCGTGACCGTGAAGAATCACAAGAACGCACAATGGAATCCCTGGGCACAGTTCCAGAGGCCTGTACCGCTGGAGGTTGTCATGAACTCAGGGCTCGTCGCAGACCCAATACGTGTTCTCCACTCCTCGCCCGTGACGGACGGCGCCGCTGGTCTAATCATGTGTTCCGCTGAGAGAGCAAAAGAATTCACAGACACGCCCGTCTGGATTGTGGCGTCCGAACAGGCCAGCGACACACTGGCCCTACACGACAGGCGCGACATAACTACAATGGACGCTGTGGTCAAGTCTACAAGGTCGGCCTTGAGGGAGGCTGGACTCAAGATAGGGGACATCGATGTGTTCGAGCTGCACGACAGCTTCACAATCGGGGAGATAATCCTCACCGAGGACATCGGCCTGATTGAGAAGGGCAAGGGCGGAAAGCTCGTCGAAGAGGGCATGACCGAGATCGATGGCAAATACCCAGTCAATCCGTCGGGAGGACTGAAGGCGAGAGGTCATCCCGTTGGTGCCACAGGAGTGGCCCAGATCGTCGAGCTGGTACTCCAGCTTCGCGGTGACGCTGAGAAACGACAGGTCGACGGTGCAGAGAAAGCCCTCGCGGTCAACATCGGTGGGACTGGCGGGACATCCATCGTCCATATACTCGGGAGGTGAGCAGGATGGCAGAGAAAGGTGTAGCACAAGTCTGGAGAAGAATAAAGTCCGTCTACAATATCCAGGGAAACCACTGCACAACTTGTGGCACATACTACTTCCCACCGAGACCAGTCTGTCCCAACTGCAGAAGAAAGGGCAATCTTGAGGAGTACCGCTTCAAGGGTCTTGGTAAAGTCCATACGTTCGCGATTGTCCGGCAGGCACCTGAGGAGTTCAAGCGACAGGTACCGTACATCATCGCGCAAATCGAACTTGATGAGGGGCCACGCCTCACAGCACAGATTGTGAATTGCGACCCTGAGGACGTTCACATCGGAATGCGTGTTCGGGCCTGCTTCCGGAAGATCCGCGAATTCGGGCAGGGCGGCATAATCGTGTACGGCTACAAGTTCGAGCCGACAATGAAAGTCACGGGACACGACTAGTTGGACCACATGTCCAGCTCGGTGACCGACCCCACCGCCGGGAAGGCCACGTTGCGCACAAGTGTGTTGCCAATCATGGCCTCGTGGTTCACGGAGTTGTGAACATGGCCGTGAATCACGAGGTCGGGCTTCTGTTTTGTCACAACGCTGTAGAACTTGCGACTGCCCAACCATGGGAATGATCGCATATTCTCGCCCTCGCAGGTCTCTATGCAGGGGCTATAGTGCATCAAGAGAATCCGCTTGTCAGACTGCGGTGCAATCTCATTCAGCAGGAAAGCAGCACGCTGGGCTCTTCGCTCAAAAGTGCGTTTGATGCGTGGAATGTTCCGTCGTTGCCAGCTCGTAGGCTGGTCAAGTGACCCCTGCGTTCCAACTATACCCACTCGTACTCCGTCAATCTTGAGAACACGTGCCTGCTCATCGAGTATGATGACACGATCACCCACCTGTGCCATTATCTTGTCACGTATCTCGGTGTACTCCTCGTTCCCAAAGCACGCGACTATCGGAAAGTCCTTGCCCAGAACGTCAGTGATGAGGTCCACTACGACTGCAAACTCCTCTGCCTTTCCGCGGTCCACCATGTCACCAGCAAGGAGGAAGAGATCAGGTGCTTCTATCGTTTCGATACTCGCCCTGAAGCCGTCTAAGAAGCGGGGACTGTGGACATCTGCGACTGCCGCAATCCTCATGTTCACTTCTCAATGCCGTTTTGTGCAGGCCCGTGAAAGAGTATTAATTAACCATTCGCATATCGAAGTTCGATGTCACATTGGCAGGAACATGGGCCCTGAACTTGTTTGACCGATTTCACGTAGGTCACCAGGTGTTGATAGACAGGCTACAGGAGGCCGCCGACGCTGTCGCAGCCATTACCGACGGGCAACTCGTCGGGAAGGGTCTCGAGCTGCGACAGATTATTCAACCAGTCGAGGTGAGAGCAAGAAACCTCCGGCGGTACCTTGAGAGCAGCGAGCTGGGGGACAAGATTGAGGTCACCGTCATTGAGAGATTTGATGAACTACTTGAGATAGAGGGGCCAACCACATTCTTGATGTTCCAAGGGCCCTGCTGCTCCGAGATAGACGAGAGGGGTCTCGAACTGAGACGCAAACGGCTTGGGAGCATTGACACCATTGAGTACCTGAAACCCGTGAGAGCATACGACGGTGACAAGGTGTCCTCTGCAAGGATAAGGCTTGGTGAGATAGACAGAGAGGGTCGGAAACTACGGGGCACGACTGAGCCACCACGCCGACTGGAACTGGGTGCGAGGCTAGGACTGAAGACGCCAAAAGGTAAGCTGTTTGATGTTCGTGACGGGCCGCCGGAAGAGAGAGTGGCAGATAGATTGCGCCGTGAGAAGCCTATTCGCATTATCGCAGTCGGTGATGTGACCAGTGCAACATTGATGGATCAGGGGGTTGAGCCGGACGTGTGCGTTGTGGATGGAATCACAAAGAGGGGCGAGTACAAGCGGCAGGTCTTTGGTACCCGCCAGTATCTGATATACAATCCTCCAGCGACGATATACCCAGAGGCATGGTCGGCGATTGACACAGCACTCCACGATGGTTACCACTCAACCGTTGTTGTTGAGGGCGAGGAAGACCTGCTGGGCTTTCCGGCTGTCCTGCTTGCACCCCTGGGCTCCGTGATGCTGTACGGTCAGCCAGATCGCGGCATCGTCTGGGTACCAGTCAATGATGTGAACAAGAGATTGGCAAGAGAGCTCCTTGAGGCAATGCCTGTGATACTCTGAGTGTTCATCACATGGGGGATTCGGTCAATACAGTCAGTCGGGAGAATGCGTCCACCAAGTTCGGCCGAGGCGGCCTCGCCAGCCTTGCCGGAGATGAAGGCAGCTGCTGCAGCTGCGCGGAAGGCACCCTTGCCTCGGGCAAGTAGAGCAGCAGTTATTCCTGTGAGAACGTCCCCGGTCCCACCCACGGTCATTGCAGGCGTCCCGGTCTTGTTGAGTCTGTATTGACCCTCTGGGTGAGCTATGACATCAGTGGGTCCCTTGAGCAGGACGACCGCATCGTACGTTCTTGCCGCCTCCGTTGCCATGGCGACACGGTTGTCCATGTCGTGTGGATCTCCAATATCACGGCCCATGAGTTCTGATAGCTCACCCCAGTGAGGCGTCAGGACTGTCTGCTCCGCACCGAGTCTGACACTCGACCCAGCGATTAGCTTGAGGCCGTCGGCATCAATGACCATCCTGTGATCATCCTCTGATAGAGATGAGACAATGGCACGAACAGCCTGTCCAGTAGTTTCCGCGCGACCAAGCCCCGGCCCCAGTGCGACGACATCGTTCTTCCGAGCCATCTCAAGGACTACATCGACAGATTCCTCAGACAGGATTTCTGTACCAAGGCTCGTCACCATGAGCGCAGGAGAGTACGATCGGATGGCAGGTACAACCGGCTGCGGAGCAAGAACACTCACCAAGTCGGCACCGGTGCGAAGAGCCGCAAGACCCGTGAGAGCCGGAGCACCCGAGTATACATTGCTGCCGCCAACAACAAGTATTCGACCAAAGTCGCCCTTCTTGGACTTGGCTCGACGTGGTCTATTGAACAGCCACAGGTCACCGTCACCACAGATCACCGAGGCCTCTGGAGGAATGCCGATAGGAACAACAATCACTTCTCCTGCATACGACGCCGCCCTGCTCAGACCCGGCTTGGGGGCGTGAAGCGTGATCGTCACATCCGCCCGCACGGCCGCCCCATAGACCTCCCCGCTGTCGGAGTCTATGCCTGTGGGAACGTCTATGGAGTACTTTCTGGCAGGCGACCTATTGAACTCACGAACCGCCGAGAGTATCGGCTCTCGGAGAGGGCTGTGCAGGCCGAAGCCCAGCATCGCATCGATGAGAATGTCAGCC
>QMYR01000144.1 GCA_003662765.1 Candidatus Thorarchaeota archaeon | reverse complement strand
TCGTTCGTGACGTTGTCGACCCAGATCCAGTCGGTTGTGGCATTGAACGTGCCGTCATCGTCAATGTCTATCCAGAAGAATGACTCGTTGGAGTCGGCCGTGAGGTCTCCGTCGATGTCAATGGCATCCGAGCCGTTTCCTGGCATTGCGTCCGGAAGAACATCAATCCACGAGTACTCTGTTTCACCGGCAAACCACAGATCGGGGTGGCGCCAATCGACTCCAGAGTCAAGGTCTGCAATGACAAGGCCCTTACCCGTGAGGTTGCGGCCCAACGAATCGAGCATGTTCCATGCCGTGTCCGCGTCGATCTCAGGGATTGAAACGTCTCTCGTTGCCTCAAGGTAGTGAGCAGATGTCTGTACACCCATCTGATCCACAACGCCAAGCCTCTGCAAGGTCCCCAAGGCCTCTGCCGAACCCCTCAGTACGTAGTAATCATGAATACGGCTTGAAGACGGCCTGCCAAGACTGAATCTCGCGCCGCAAGACTCAACGAGAGCGGCAAGAGCAGAGTCCATCGGCCGACTGAATGTGACGACAACGGGGATTGAGTCGCCAAATTGCTCGGCGAGTGCAGGAAGATTGAGGGTTTCATGGCTGAGCCCCGTGACGCAGTTGTCAGTCACCTTTCCATCGTCTGCAATAGGAGCTGCAGGTACGGCTACGAATAGCAGCAGAAGAACCAAGACCAGAGAGTACTTCATCGGGCGGCCTCCTCTCAGTAGCAGAAACCTCGGGTGCAGCGCGGCATCCCGGGGCATAATCAGTATTGTTTCTCTTCCCACATTAATCTATGTGACAGCCCCTGCGTCGTCAAGACGCCCTATCCGGTTTCGTCGTCCGTAGCGTTGGGGCGCGGGGCATTAATCTGATTGGAGGTCTTCCTCGAACCGGGGAACCTTCCCGCCTTCACAAGTGCGTAGAAGCCGGGACCTTCGTCCTCCCTTGTCAGTTTCTGGCCCTCGTAGAGCGAGGTGCCTCCTGCCACAAGGTATGCGACACAGATACAGATGACAAGAGGAATGAGAAGGTCGAAGTTATGGCTAATCTCTAGAAGCAGTACCGTGGAGGCAATTGGAGTGTTCGTGTTCGCTGCAAGCACTGCACCCATTCCCAGTACCGTGAAGGCTGCCACATAGGCCGGATAGAACAACTCTCCGAAGACTGCGCCAAGCATCGCTCCGACGAAGATTGAGGAGGCGAGCACGCCTCCAGACACTCGTCCAGCGACAGCAAAAGATGATGCGAATAGCTTGCCAGCCAACAAGAATACGAGTACGGCAACAGGGACGGCGGACGTCGCAACATGAGAGATGACATCGAAACCGAGCCCTGCAATTGTGAGTGAGGGATCTATGAACAGAGCAGCAATGAACAGTACAACGCAGGCAAACAGAGAGCCTGCGATAGGGTCTGCCCAGTCGGGCAGCCTGAGGCGGAACAGGTTGCGCGTGTACATCAGAAACACCGCGAAGAAGATTCCCACTAGGCCTGAGATTACACCCAATAGAATCACAGCGGGCACAAGGTCAAGAGTGAAGATCATCACCGCCTCGAACTCGAACAGAGGATGGATGCCGAGGATAAGACCCGAGACCAGGTACGACGTGATAGAGGCCAGCACCATTGGAACAAAGAAGCCAAGCCGGGCATCCTGTTTGTACGGTGCCTCTGCTGCAAAGAGAGTTCCACCGAGAGGAGCCTTGTAGATTGCTGCGGTGCATGCAGCTGAGCCTATCATGAGAAACACGCGCAACTGGGCAGGACGTGTATATCCCAGCTTGCGCCCGATGAAATTACCAATCGCTGCACCGATGAGAACAGCCGGCCCTTCTTGACCCACAGGATTCCCAGATCCTATCGACACTGAGGTTGCAAGCAACTTGGTGAGTGCCGTACGAGACCGTATGTCGCCGGGTCGGTGGGTGAGTTCTATGGCCTTCGAGATTCCACTACCCTCAATCTCCCGAGCTCCGACGTAGATGAATAGACCAGAGAAGAGGCCGCCAATCAGCGGGGCCACGTAGATGGGCAACCATGAGAAGAGCAACGTGAAACCATCAAGCAGTATATGAAACAGTACCATAAAGAGGCCACAGATAATCCCCGTGAGGATCGCAACAGGGACGCATATCCTATAGAAGTGCGAGAAATGGGAGAAGTGGAATATCTCTCGCAGTGGTCTCACACGCTCGCCCATATGCTCTTCCTCGTTGGTTTCTTCCAATTCTGCCACAACATTGAGTTCATGCAATCCCTTTTATCAGTCCTACTGGAGTTTAAGAAACCGGTAAGACAGGCACCATGGATGTTGACCACTGTTGACGGATGAACAGCCAAGTCGGGCCTCAGACGATGATCAGCCGGGTCCAACAATCAAGGAGGTCCAGGCCAAACTTGACGAGATTGCTCATCGCCTTGAGAAGGTGGAGAGATTGATTCAGAGGATTGGCCCAGACCTTGAGGAAGTCAGCCAGTCTGCAAGGGCGATTCGCCAAGGCTTTGTGTTCTATGACGGCATGGTCAAGCTGGTGAGTAGGTTCACTAGAACGGAGCGATTGAGGGCGTGATACGCAATCTTGGGAAAAATGAGATCTCATGGCTGACTGTGAAGGTGCTTGACCAGTCGCACCCCTTTGGATATCAGCCAACTCACTGCAGCAATACGTTCCCGATGACGTTGCTCTGAAGATGACCAAGAGGTATGTGAGCGGACTGGACTTTGCCCAGTTCTTCGAGTCTATGAAGGAGGGCACAATCTCGGTATCAACAGGCAACGACGACGAGGAAGGGGGCTTCGTTTCAGTCGAAACGAAAGACCGTGACGAGGATGAGGAGTGATTGGCATGAGAGTGGCTGCTGTCATTCTCGGCGGCACAAGACTCCTTGCCAAGACATACTCTACGATGAGAAGAGGCCGCGGCGTCGTCAAGCGCGGTTCGCGTGTATTCATGAAGACGCTCATCGATATGGTGTCCCTGAGAGCCACGCGAAGGCGATAACACGGGTATTCGTAGAACCCAGCAAGCAGTTCCTGACTATCAGGAACCTTTTGCGACTTGCCTCTGAGTTTGGCGACGCCTGACCTTCTTGGTTTCGGGCCTCTTCACAACTAGGACGGGGCACTTCGCTCTTCGCACAACGCGCTCAGTGGTGCTACCAATCGCAGACGAAAGCGCGCCGGTAACACCACGACATCCTATCACAATCACCTCGGCCTCTTGTTCATCGGCCACTTGCAATATCCTCTCAGATGGCAGACCCTGAGTGAGAATCAGGTCAGCGTCAATCCCGTGTTCGGCTGCGGCTGCCTTGTATCTTTGCAGAAGCTTGTTGCCGTTCTCTTCGTACTTCTCGAGAACCTCATCAACATCTGTTTCTGACATCCTAGCCATGTGTTGAACCATGCCCATATTGATGACATGCAGAATGATGAGGCGTGCGCCGGTGATCTCGGCCAGTTCAAATGCCACTGAAGCAGCACGGGCTGAGTCCTTGCTCCCGTCAACGGGGAGAAGAATAACTTTGGTCCTTCGGATGAGCCGATAGGGCTCTTGGTACATAACGTCGTACATCGCAATGGTTCTATTCGTGGCATGGCTAAAATACGTTGGGATGGAGAACTTGGCATCGAAGACACGGCACACACTTCCTCGGCAGTGAAACCCCGCGTACCGCTGGAACCGTTCCTGTCACGAGAAACGAGTATGCGCTCTCAAGGAATAGCGTCGCGCGGGCGACCCTCTGGCCACTCCATTTTGAATCACCCCTGTCCTCTGTGGCGGCATGACCCATGTTTGCTCGTCTGCTTCTCACAGAACGTTTCCACTGCCGCAATAGGTCTAATTTGGGCCAAGCGCAACGAACGCCCACATCACCCTGTAGGAGGAAATCTATGGTTTGGCACGCTCTGACTTGATTGATTTTCACAAGAAGAAGAAATACCCTGTTCGTGGCGCCACCGTTGCCGTCGTGCTGGCCTTCTTTGCGATTTTCATTGCCGCAGGCGTCTACTCGCTGGCGAAACTGTGGGACCAATATGGTACGGCGGTTGTCAACTTCCTCCAAGCCGCAGGAATCCCTGAGGTGATGGGTAGCAACCTCATGACTGTCATCCTCGCCTTCGGCGGGCTGATAGTGCTAAGTCTCGTCATGGCGTCTGTTGCCTCTCTGCTTGCAAAGAGGCTGGGTGGGACGCTGATACTCATCGGTGCGGTCTTCATGAATCTAATCACCTGGGGAATAACTATCGCAGTGCTGTACATGGGAGGATTCACTCTCGCTACGATTGGCGACATGTGGCCAATGCTCTTGCCAGGGGCCTTCACACTTGTCATGACACTTCTGCTGGTCACCGTGTTCAAGAACAGATTGCGGCGGGCTGGCGAGCTGATCAAACTAACGGGGCAAGTATGCCTTGAGGAGAAAGGCGTCTTCGTGCCACAACTCTTTGCGATGGCATTCTCGCTCATATCTGCCGTCCTCTACGCAGGTATCATTCTTGAGTTCACACCCCTGAATGTGCTCCTCAATTCTCAGGCATGGACTATCGAGGCCTCGGCGGCAACGGCCGTTGGCATGATACTGTATCTCTTCACGACCATATTCATCTACAACTTCGCCTACGCCACCACATCAGCTGTCACGTACATCTACATCCGTGGTCGCGACCCAAGCCTCGGCGACGGCGTCAAGGGCGCTCTGAGTATCATAGGGGGCATCGCATTGCTCAGTGTGATGAGCGTGATTGTGAAGATTATATCTGCGATTCTCCGACGCGGGGGGAGCGAGGCTGGTGGAGCCGGCGCTGTAGTGGGAGGTATCGCGGCCAGCATACTTGAATGGGTCTGGATGCTGATCAATTACTTCACCATCCCTGCAATGGTGGCCGAGAATCTGGGGGCGACTGACGGAATCAAGAGAAGTTTCAGCCTCGTCCGGAACAACTTCGTGGATGTGATCATCAAGGAAACGGGCGTCCGCTGGGGCTTTGCAGTTCTTGCACTGATGTTCTTTGGGGGTTTCGCACTCGGCGGAGCCCTCATAGCATGGGTCGTCACGAACGACTTGGTCATGACCATTGCGGGGGCCATCGTATTCATGATCCTCGCAAGCATCCCGAGTACCCTCGTCCTCAAGACATTCGACATAGTCTATGTGACCCTCCTGTACGTCTTTATCCGAACAAAGGCGGGTGACATCAGGGGCAAGCTTGCTATTCCCGCCCCAATGAAGAAGGAGCTGAATGCAGCGTACAGGAAGGCAAACTCATAGGCCACTGACACGGGCGGCGTCCTCGCCGCTCGTGCGTCCACGTTTTTCTATCTGGAGTATCTCGTGCTAGACCTCAACAGACTAAAGCAGGCACGGGTCATGTTGCGACTCGGTGAGGAACGATGAAACCTGAAGTCGCTGCTGCGAACGCACTGGAGAGTGTACTGGAGGCTCGACCCGGAGAGTCCGTTCTCATTGTATGCGACGACGTACGTGAAGAGGTCGGCAGGGCCTTCGCCAAGGGCGCAATGAGCCTGGGACTGTGGACAAGGCTCCTAATCCTCAAGACCTCGCCGGATGAGTTCCGGACTGAGGTGCCACCACAGCTTGTTGAGATGATCAATGCACCCCATGCGCCGGACATCTTCATCAATATCCTGAGAGGACCGGCACAGGAAACACCCTTCAGAATCAAGATAATCAAGCTCGAAACCAGGAAGAGGCGGTCAAGGCTCGGGCACTGTCCGGGCATCACAATGGACATGCTGACAGAGGGCGCGCTATCACTGACCCGAGAAGAGAACGCGGACATGCAGGAGAAGGCACGCAACCTTCTTGCACTGTTACAGGATGTGGAAACTGTTCATGTGACGGCCCCAGGAGGGACAGACTTCACTCTCAGTGTCAAGGGTAGGACTTGGTTCACAGACACAGCCATTGATTGGAAGACCATGAAGTGGATGAACCTCCCAACGGGAGAGGTGCTGGTAGGCCCTGTGGAGACCTCCATGAACGGCGTGCTTGTTGCAGATGTGGCCGCGGGAGGCATTGGGCCCCTCAAGACGCCCATCACAATCAAGGTTGAGAATGGGAAAGTCGTGGATGTGCAGTCGGATGATAAGGAGATTCTGAAGGTAGTTCTCGACACACAGGCCACCGACAAGATGGCAAAGTACGTTGGGGAATTCGCCTTCGGTCTCAATCCGCGAGCAAGACTTGTGGAGGAGTTCCTCGAATGCGAGAAGGTGAGCGCAATCCATGTGGCATTCGGAAACAACATGGACTACCCCGGTGTCACAGCGAACAACTCAGCCACTCATCAGGACTTTCTCGTGGACAGACCCACCGTCGAGGTGACCTACTCCGACGGTAGAAAGCGCATCGTGATGCGCGACGGTGAGCTTGTCTTATAGTCACTCAGTCAAGCCACGCGAACGCCTCGTTCCAAGTGGCACTCGAACCGGAGAAGGGATTGAGATAGAGTGTCTTGAAGAACCGAGTGATCTCCCCCCTCTCCACAGCTCTCTTCCACGTGGGAAATACGAAGTCCGTCCGACCAATGTAGTAGGTGAATACGTACGGGGCCCAGAAGTTCGGACGACCATCGGGGGTCTCCGGTGCTATGAAGTCCACGGATGCAGACGCGTCCTTCAGGTCACGTAGGCCATTCTCTGCTATGTAGGAAGCGGCTTCCTCTCTCGTCACGCCCTCCACATTCATCATGAAAGCTGCATTGATGCTGACCACTCGCCGGAGAGCATAGAGTGCGTCAACCACAAGCGCACGCGGGTCCTC
>QMYR01000143.1 GCA_003662765.1 Candidatus Thorarchaeota archaeon | reverse complement strand
TAGGTCTCTCACCTCGACTTCAGTTGGATCCCACTTGCCGTACAACAATAACTCGGGAGGGGCGTGAGGAGTCTCCATAACCTCGGCTTCTGGTTTGAGCGATTCTTCTTCAGCCATATGAACCACCTAACGAATTGGCTTCTCCTTCTTCCCGTAAATCAATGAGTCCAAGGCCACACCATTGACTTTCACGACCTTCCACCGGACCCCTGGCAGGTCGCCCATTGCACCACCCATTGCGCCGCCGATTCCCTCGACAAGCACTGTGTCGTGCTCATCAATATACTTCAGACCACCGTCACCAGGAATGAATGCAGTGATTTGCTTTCCATTCTTCGAGAGCTGCACTCTAACAGCCTTACGGATAGCAGAGTTTGGCTGCTTGGATTCGATACCCACCTTCTCAAGGACTATGCCTCGCGCTTGGGGAGCCCCCTCGAGCGGGTCAGTCTTCTTCCTGAGTTTCAAGACTCTTCTCTTGTAAGCAGGTTTCTTCCAGCGGAACTTCTTCCGCTTTCGCAGGAGGGGTCTTCCTGCAAATTCACCTGTGGGGGATTTCGATCCAGTCAAATTTCCTTACCTCATGACGGGCTAACGCACCATTCATAGTGCGCCCTGTTGGTGGTCAACGGCTCTCGCCTGTTGTAACCTTAAAAGGCTTATGAAAAGTAAGCTGTGGGGAGGCTCATGCAATCACTACATTGCTGAGGTCGAAGTGCCGTTTCACAAGAATCCGAGCCCTTGCAACATTGCGCCCCTCACGACCAATGGCAATACCACGATCTTCGTTCTTCACAGTGACTGATGCCACTTTGCTGCCATCTCTCTGCTTGACTATTTTCACTTCTTCGACTCTTGCGGGGGCTAGCGCACTCTTTACGAATTCCTCAACAGTCTCGGCCATTTCTACAACATCGACTGTTCTTCCAAAGACCTCCGAAGCCGCTCTGACACGTTCACCACCTTTCCCGATGGCACGTCCCAGCTGCTTCGCTCGTACAACAACGATAATTCGGTCACCGTCATCATCTCGAACGACATCGATGGCCGCAGCGCCTGTGATCTGTTCGAACTTGGCTATGAGCGCCATGTCGTCCATAGATAGCTTGACTCTGCCCAAATGATCGCCTCAAACCATCTTGAGTATCTTCGAGTCGCCAGGCTCAATCACTGCAATGGCAGAAACCATGAATGGTTTGCCTACCGTTTCTCCAAGATCCCAAGATGTTCCTTCAAAGACACGAACCTTGATTCCAGCGAGCTTTGCGTATCTCTCAATGTCTTCACGTTCGTCCTTCCGGCAATTCGCAGCGATGACGACCAGCTTGGCATCACCCTTCTTGACCGCATCGATTGACGACTTTGCACCTATCTTGCACTTGCCTGTACTTACTGCACTCGCTATTGGTTGATTCAGGCTCATTTCATGACCTCTCTGTGTGGATTCATGGACAGATGATTTGCGTCAAAGAGATTCCTGTTTTAATGCTTCCGCCACGTCCAAGAACTCTATGAGCGCTTAGTCTTCCTCTTACTTGGCATGACCTGTGGATTCATGAGCAGGTCTATGCTTCCAGTGCCTAATGGAATGAGTTGGCCAAGGATGACATTCTCTGTAATACCCTTCAACGGGTCCTTAGTCCCTGCGATTCCCGCCCCCAAGAGATGCTTGATTGTGACCTCAAAGGCAGCACGGGCCAATGCGCTGTTCTTGGAGCCAGAGATACCGTGACGGCCAATCTGTCTGATGGTACCGTCGGCGGTCATCATATCTGCCACCAGAATGATGTGACGGACATCGACGTCCATCCCCTGTTCATTAAGAACGTTCATTGACTCTTTGATTATGGCATTTCTTGTAGCCTCGATGCCAAGCACCTGATATATCTCTCTCAGGTTGTTCGTGTAGATCTTGTGGGGGTTGATTCCCTCGACCTCAAGACCGTCCTGCAGATTGGACCCTTCCGTGTAGAGCACGTATCCTTCGGACTCCTTTCTGATCACCACATGCGTGACATCGCTGATTCCCTTCACACGCACCTCGCGAATCTTCTCACTCAGCCGTTGTAGCTCGGCAAGTGTGTCATTGGCGGGATAGACAAAGATTGTGTTCTCGTCAGCCTCTACCTCACCCTTACCCTTGATCTTCTCTTGAATGGCATTCGACACAATCTCTGCAGTGAGCCCCTTGTCCTCCATGAGTTCGGGGTCGAGACGGATATCAATTGCCTGTCGGAGAAGGTCAATTGAAACATTACTTGCAACACTCTCTACGAGGACCATCTCGATGTCGCGCGCGATTCTCCGAGCCTCGTTTCTATCGTCAGCAATGTCATCCGCAAGGTGGATCTTCATGGTGGGTGTGCTCGGGTTGTTTCGAGCATCCACAATCTCAATCAGTCGAGGCAAACCCTGTGTCACGCTCAGTTCTGCCACACCGGCATAGTGAAATGTGCGCAGAGTCATCTGTGTACCGGGTTCACCAATACTCTGTGCCGCTACTGTCCCGACGGCCTCTCCCGGTTCCACAAGCGAGCGTTCGTAGGAGTCGAGCACGTCGTCGCAGATGGTGTCAAACTCTTTCTTTGTGATATCAAGAACTCTGACTTTAGTCTCGAGTTCATCCATGACACTGGGAGGCAACCGCTTCTGGGCACGCATCAACTCGAAGCGTTTTGTCATATATTTGTCAAGAGCTGAATCGGTCACAGCCTTCTTGGCGGAGGTCGTGGTCCTTGACCGCGCCTTGGAAGTCTTCTTCGTTGTGGTCTTCTTGGAAGCCTTCTTCCCCGTTGATTTCTTCGCCGTTGTCTTCTTCGTCTGCTTCGTCTTAGACATTCTCAAGACCTCCCTAGTCCATCCTTCCCTTTCCCAGGACCTTCTCGATTGCAATGTCGATGTTCACTGAACGACCATGGTCGGACTTGCTCGGGTCCACACCGTCGTCACCAAACTTGAACTGGACAATGCGTCCGGGTGCAGTTCTCACTGTGCCATCGCTCTCGACCTTAAGGTCCTGCAATGCCGTCATGAGCCTACGTTGCATATATCCTGAGGTCGATGTCCTCACGGCAGTGTCCACTAGACCTTCCCTGCCGCCCGCAGCGTGGAACCAGTATTCAATCGGGTCGAGTCCGCTCTTGTAACTCGACGTGACAAACCCGCGGGCACGGGCTCCGAGATCACCTCTCTCGAAGTGCGGTAGCGTGCGTCCAACGTAGCCCCTGCTGATTCGCTCACCACGCACGGCCTGCTGGCCCACGACCGCAGCCATCTGAGAAAGGTTCAGACGAGAGCCTCTGGCGCCAGTCTGGGCCATGATGACAGCAGTGTTCTCGAGACCGAGATGCTCACCGGCCACATCACCTGCGGAGTCTCGGGCCTCAGCCAAGGTCGCCATTATCCGTTGTTCAAGGGTTTCGAGCAGGGTCTGTCCGGGATTGGGATCGAGCTCGCCCCTCTTGTAGGTTTCAATGAGCTGGTTCACCTTGTCATCTGCATCACTGAGGATTCGTGCAATCCTCTGGCTGGCCTCGCGCGGAAGAGTCACATCATTGAGACCCATGGAGAAGCCCCTGTCCGTGATGAGACGGACAAGGAGTTTTCCGACCGAGTCCATGAATATCCTCGCAGTAGTAGGACCCTTCTCCTTGATGATTCTGTGGAACAGAGAGTCCGGTTCTCCGGCCCCGAAGGCCTTCTCGTCCACCACCCCGTAAGTCAGATTGCCGTCCCTGACTATTACGTAGGCATCATACTCGCAGTCTTCACGCTTGCATACGGAGCACTTCCGGCAGATGTTGGCCTTGAATGATATGTTGATACCGTCGGGAATGAACATGCTGAAGATCTGCTTCCCAGTCCATAATTCAACCGGGGCCTTTATGGCAGGCTCTGGCAGCATTCCCTCATAGTTACCTGTGGCCAGTAGCTGATTGACCTGGTTCTTTGTGTATAGACTGGACTTGCGGGTCAACAGGAAGGCTGCTGATATGTAGTCTTGCAGGGCTCCGATGATTGGGCCCCCGTAACGAGGTGATAGGATCTGCTCCTGCACTCTCATCAGGACCCTTGCCTCAGCACGAGACTCCTCGGACTGTGGCACATGGAGGCTCATCTCGTCCCCGTCAAAGTCTGCGTTGTATGGTGGACATACATAGAGAGAAAGCCTGAACGTTCGATAGGGCATCACCCTCACTTCGTGAGCCATTATCGACATCCTGTGAAGTGATGGTTGCCTGTTGAACAGCACGATGTCACCATCGCTGAGATGGCGTTCGACAATGAAACCCTCCTCTATCGTATCAGAGATAATCGACCGGTCCTTGACGAATCGTAGGTCAACGCGACGACCGTCAGTACGAATGAGGTAGTTGGCACCAGGATGCCTGTCAGGCCCTCTAATGACCAACTCTTTCATCTCTTCCAGATTCCATCTTGTGACACGTTGTGGTATCGTCAGAATCTTGGCGATCTGCTCAGGGACACCCACTTCGTTCATGCTCAAGTTGGGATCCGGTGATATGACGGTTCGAGCGGAGAAGTCCACTCGCTTGCCGGACAGGTTTGAGCGAAAGCGGCCCTCCTTACCCTTCAGGCGCTGAGCCAGAGTCCTCAGGGCACGACCAGATCTGTGCCGTGCGGGAGGTATTCCGCTGACCCCATTGTCAAAGTACGTCGTGCAGTGATATTGAAGCAGCTCCCAGAGGTCCTCGACAATCAGTTGAGGGGCTCCAGCATCTAGGTTCTCGCGCAGCCTCTGATTGATACGAATGATGTCAATGAGCTTGTGGCTCAGGTCGTCCTCACTTCTCACACCAGACTCTAGTGTGATGGACGGGCGTACTGTAACAGGAGGGACAGGAAGGACCGTCAGAATGGACCATTCGAGCCTGGCTGCGTCGGTGTTCACTCCCAGAAGACGATAGTCCTCATCCGAAACACCCTCGAGACGGGCCCTGATGTCGATGGGGGTCAGACGAACGGATCCGGCCTCTCCAACCTCATAGATGGAGGTCGGTTTCTCAAGCTTGAGCTTGAGCTGTTCGGCCTCGCAATGCGGGCACTTCTTTGCCTTTGCCGCTCGTTTCAATATCTCGTTCGATAGCATGGCCGTCTTCTGACCAATCTCCGGGTACCTCTTGAAGAGACCCTTGTAGTGGTCAATCTCCTCATCAGTGAGCAGTATTCGGTTGCACTCCCTGCATATCGCCCGAAGGACCTTGTGGATGACCTTCGCATAACCCTCATGCATGATAGGTCGGGCCAGCTCGATGTGTCCGAAGTGCCCAGGGCAGTTTCCGACCCTGTTTCCACAGGTCCGGCACTTCTGTCCGGGATCAATCACACCTAGCTTCTGATCCATAATGCCACTGTCAATTGGATAGCCATCTTCGTCATAAGTATCCGCTACAACTATTTGTGCGACTGACATCTTCCTGATATCTTCAGGTGAGAGTAGTCCGAACTCAATGGAGTCAATCTTCTTTGTAGTGAGGCCCGAAATCATCTAGATCATCTCCTTCAGCCTGAGCCTAGTGGCCAGACCCAGCGACATCATTTCCTGAATGAGGAGTTTGAAAGCGTATGAGACAACGACACTGCTGATCTTGGCGTTCGTGCCGCAGATTGGGCAGTAGTATTGGTCTTTGTTTCTGTCATAGACACCAATCAGGCCGCAGTCTTCGCAGACCAGCATGTTACTCTTATCCGACTCATCGAGGAGACGTCCCTTCAGGAGGATTGCAGCACCGTGGCCAATCAGGACGTCACGCTCCATCTCGCCAAACCGGAGGCCGCCCTCGCGGGCACGACCCTCTGTCGGTTGGCGTGTGAGGATTTGTACGGGTCCACGGGCACGGGCATGGATCTTGTCTGCAACCATGTGGTGCAGCTTCTGATAGAAGATGACACCAATGAAGACATCGACCTTCAGTTTCTCACCGGTGATACCAGAGTACATGGTCTCTCGGCCATTGTGCTTGAGTCCGTGCTTTGTGAGGATCTCAAAGAGTTCCTCTTCAGTGACCCCTGAGAAGGGTGATGCGTCCTGCTGCTGGCCGATCATGCACCCTGCCTTTCCAGCAATCATCTCAAGAATCTGACCGATTGTCATTCGGCTCGGAATCGCGTGGGGGTTGATCAACAGGTCTGGGACGACACCGTCCTCTGTGAAGGGCAGATCTTGCTGGGGGACTATGTAGCCGATCACGCCCTTCTGCCCGTGACGGGATGCGTACTTATCACCCAGTTCTGGGATTCGAAGGTCTCTGACCCTGACCTTGACAAGACGATTTCCGTCAATGGTCTCAGTGAGTATCACATTGTCTACGACCCCTGACTCGCCATGACGGACAGCAACAGAGGTTTCACGACGATTCGGAGAGGCAATCTCAAACTCGGAGTATTCTTCTAAGAATCGCGGGGGAGAAGTTCGTCCGATGAGGACGTCGCCGCCCTGGACTTCCACTTCTGTCTCGATTATTCCATCCTCTCCGAGGTTGCGATATGACTCGGATGCGCGGTATCCTCTCACACTGCGGTCAGGGATCTCAAAGCGGTCCTCTTGACCTCCGGGATACTTCCGCTCCTCACTCTCATAGACCCGTGTGAATGTGCTTCGACCGAGACCTCTCTCTATCGAGGCCTTGTTCATTATCAGAGCGTCTTCAATGTTATAGCCCTCAAAGGATAGGATGGCTACGACGAAGTTCTGACCTGCAGGCCGTTCCTCATAACCGATGGCATCCATTGCACGGGTCTTGACCAGTGGGACTTGTGGATAATGGAAGAAATGAGAACGTGTATCAGCCCTGAACCTGAAATTG
>QMYR01000142.1 GCA_003662765.1 Candidatus Thorarchaeota archaeon | reverse complement strand
TGCAGTATCCAGCTTCTTCTGGAGCGCATCTCTCAATGTCGACTCTTTCTTATGGATGGCCCCTTGAACGGAAGTCAGCTGTTTCTCCCAGCGTGCGAGTTTTTCTATCGTCTTACTCCTCTCGGGTGTGATTGTCGCACGGGTCCTCCTGACTACGTGGAGAGCCGCCTCCACATGGCGGAGAATGTGCATACGTCGCCATGGTAGCGTGAGCCCTCTCACAAGAGCCCTCTCCCCGGAATGTAGTGTGTAAGCGTGGTCTTTCGTGCCTTGTGTCTGTGGATGTAGATTGCGGTCACCGCGTAGTCATTCGACAGGAGACAGAAGGCTAGGCCGATAATGGGAGGCGCAGTCGAGAGGTCGAGCACGACATTCCTGTCGGTAATCTCTTCGAGTAGTATCTTCTCGATGTAGGCGTACGTGGCCATGAGGTCCCCCTGGACATCGCCGTCGTGGTACCCTGCTATCTCCTTTGGGACCTCGTCCCATACACCCTCCCACCTCTTGGTCGTGCCGTCGGGGACATATCTGCTCAGGTCCTTGGTCACACCCTTTGAGAAGCGTTCCTTCTCGACAACAAGTCGGAGCCGGTTGAAATGCGGTTCGGCTTCTTGCGTGAACCAGTGAATGAGTGGACGGACCTGTTCGGGTTTAGAGACTGAAGAGATGACGGTAGTGTTCCTAGTCACGTTCAGAACTCTTCTGACAGCCTGTGCTGCTCTCGGTGCAAGTGAGAAGACCCGCTGTTGCGACTCCTTGTGACTGATTATTATCCCCAGATTCTCAAGACGTCTTGTGTTGAAGTACAACTTGGGATCGGTGACCGTGATGTCGTCTATTGATATCTCATGGTCACCTCCCTCTCTGGCGCGTCTTAACATGTCATGACGTATCTTCTCCCTGAGCTGGCTACCGGTCTTCGGCCCCTTTTCAAGCTCCTCTAGAATGACTCTCCGGGCGCTTACACTCTGGACCTCTCTTCGGATGACCTCGTCCGCAGTTTCCCAGAATATCGACCCCATAGTCACAACATGACCTATATTTGTTATATATGTGTTATCGGGAGGTTGTCCTGTCGTTTCGCCGTCGCTCGTCGTCTGCTCTTTTTGAGCGTCCCTCAGGTGGCCGGATCTGGAGAAAGTGGCGCGAATTGGGCCTACGAGGGCGTCTGGAGGCACTATCTATTATACGTATATTAAGTAGTTATCGATGAGAAAGGGCCTTATCCCGACAATGCTTAAATACGTGGAACCGGTAACGTAGTACCAGAGTTCTGTGAAGCTGTGGGCGAAGAACTTGGATTCTTATCCCCGTACAAAAAGAAAGAGAGGACCGAATCAAAATGGCTGAAGACGAGTTTCTTGGGGCCAAGCCGATTGTCATTGACAATGGCACCGGCTTGAGCAAGAACGGGTACGCGGGTGAGGACCAGCCACGGAGCGTCTGGCCGACGCTCATCGGCTATCCACGTTACGAGAGCATCATGACCGATGTGGACCACTACACGCGTGACTACTACATCGGTGAAGAGGCGATCAACCTGCGTGGTGTGCTACGTCTGGTCTACCCGATTACGCACGGTACGATTGACGACTGGGACGCCATGGAGAAGATCTGGAGCTACACGTTCTACAACGACCTCAAGGTGGATCCCAGCGAGAACCCAGTGCTTCTCACAGAGGCGCCGTTCAACCCCCGTGAGAACAGGGAACGAATGGCATCAGTGATGTTTGAGAACTTCGGTGTACCGGCGGTGTATGTGGCCACTCAGGCCGTCCTGTCGCTGTACGCCTCCGGTAGGACGACTGGTCTGGTTGTCGACTCTGGTGACGGTGTCACTCACATTGTGCCCATCTACGAGGGCTTTGCCATCACCCATGCCATCCGGAGGATTGACCTCGCAGGTCGTGACATCACCGAGTATCTGCGCAGGCTGCTCAGACAGAGAGGCTACTCCTTTGTCAGTGGCGCAGAGAAAGAGATTGTCCGTGACATCAAGGAGAAGCTGTGCTATGTCGCTCGCGATCCTGAGCAGGAGCGCATGGTGGCAGACTCTGCAGGCGTGGACAAGCAGTACATGCTGCCTGATGGTGAAACAATCACCGTTGGTGCAGAGAGGTTCCAGGCACCCGAGCTGTTCTTCAACCCGAGTGCTATCGGTCTTGACACCCTGCCTCTCGACGAGCACATTGTCGAGTCAATAAAGGCATGTGATGTCGACCTGCGACGTGACCTATACGCCAACATTGTGCTGTCCGGTGGATCCACAATGTTCGATGGGCTCAAGGACAGGCTCCTCAAGGAGATTACTGAACTTGTGCCTGAGAACGTTGAGGTCAGAATCATTGCTCCACCAGAGCGTCAGTACTCTGTTTGGATCGGCGGAAGCATCCTTGCGTCCCTCAAGACCTTCCAGAAGATGTGGGTCTCTCGCAAGGAGTTCGAAGAGGCTGGTCCAGAGGTCATTCACCGCTGCATCTAAGGCCCGTAGTCTACGAAGGACGGCCCGCAAGGCCTTCCTTCTATCTATCTCTTTTTCATCTCCTGTGTTGTATCACGGCTCTGTTGGCGAAACATGTGCGTCGACCACAATATGGACCATGTGAGGCATATACGACTTGACCACCCGAGAGGGCGACGACGAGCTGAGTTGATACCCCCACTGGTGGGCATGTTCTCTCAACACACTCATTGCTATGTTGAACGCTGTGGCCTTCGGGTATACGTTGTGATAGTGGATCACGCCACCCTCTTCTCTGAGAACTTGGAATGCCGAGTCGAGATACTCGTCCGTCCCCGGATAGTACCCCATTATCACGCGGTGTGCAACACCCGACAGTTGAGGCGCGACGTTTCTGCAGTCGCCCATGATTGGCGTGACAACATCGTGCACACGATTCAGTTCTATGTTCTCCTGCAAGAACCTGAAGCTGATACCATCAATCTCGATGGCATAGACGCGGCTGGGTCGAGCGTGAACTGCAATCGGAATCGTGAAGTACCCTATTCCTGCGAACATGTCAACAATGGTTTCAGAATCTCCCACCAAGTGCGCAACACGTCCTCGCTCGTGGACATTACCCTTTGCAAACATCACACTCGCAACATCTAATCTGTAGACACATCCGTTCTCTTTATGGATTGTTTCCGTATTGGAATCTCCCGCGATGACCCTCAGAAACGGTTTTCGGAACCGTCCTGTCACACCCCTCTCACGCATACACACTGTTCTCGCATCTGCAACAATCCTCAATATGGCATCCCCAATTGCCGCTGCATTTCTCCAGAGTTCTCGAGAAAGATTGATCACAATGATGTCGCCGATGCGCTGGTATCCCCTTGGAAGTAGTGCAATCTCGTCGTGTCGTAGGACTGTCTTGAGCTCTTGGGTAAGCGCCTCCCTAAACCTCATCTCTGATATGCTCCAGCCTACGAATCTCTATCCGAGTGTCCGTGATGCGCGTGGAATACACGACGATGCTTACCTATGTGGGGCGGTTTCGTACATAAGCTCTCATGCTGGCAGCCAGTCGTTGACTTCTTTGCGACTAGCTGATAAGGCAATATTGCAAGGATAGAGATGGCCTCCTTAGTGATCTGGTGCGGAGACAGTGGAACAATGACTGTGAGGAACGGCTCCGACGGACAGAGGATAGAGAGAGCATCGACCCGGGGAAGACGTAAGTATATTCCTCATCTGGCTGAGTTCTACTTCAGACCGACCCATGACTGGACTTTGGAGGAGGCACAGGCCCTGTTCGATGCTACCCGGAATATGATTGGACCCTATGCCCTCGATAGAGTGTACTATATGGACTGCATCCAGGGCATGTCTTCGCTGCCTGCCGAATCCATAGACCTCGTAATTGCTGATCCACCATTTGGAATCGACTTCGATGGAAAGAGCAGCATGTACAATCGTGACTCAGGTCTCGTTGTGAGTGGGTACGGCGAGGTGACCGAAGAATACGAGAGATTCGCATTGCGCTGGCTCACGCATGTGACCAGAGTGCTCAGTCCGTCGGGTTCTGCGTACGTGTTTAGTGGCTGGACCAATCTGGAGGCTATTCTAACGGCTGCAAGGGTGTCAGGGCTTCATCTCCTCAACCACATCATCTGGCACTATCCGTTCGGAGTCTTTACTCGTCGCAAGTTTGTCACGAGCCATTACCACATTCTCCTTCTTGTGAAGGATTCCCAGAAATATATGTTCAACAAGATTGAGAACTATCCCCAGGATGTGTGGGTGTTACGGCGCCCCTATAGGCCCGGGCGCCTGAAGAACGGTACCAAGTTGCCCTTGGAGCTGGTTCAGAAGTGCATCGACTACTCTTCGAGGCCTGGTGATGTGGTCCTTGATCCGTTTATGGGCAACGGAACCACGGCGGTCGCGGCAAGGGGAAGTTGGAGGCACTTCATCGGCTTCGAGATAAATAGAGACCTTCAACCGATCATGGAGGCGGAGATTGCGGGGGTTGAGCTGGGCCAGTTCTACGTCCCCTACCGTGATCGCCTGCCGACCATAAGAGAGCTTGCCAAGAAATACCCCCGGGCTTTCAAGGAATATCTTCGCAGAGAGGGACTGACCGCCGAGGAGGTTCTGCAAGATGGCTGAGCGCCTCTACAGACTGATCTCCGAACAGCGCGATCGGCTGGGCACTGCAGTTTCAACAAGCGATGTTTTCGAGCGGCAGTTCGGCTCGGAGATGGCCTCTTGGGAGCTCATGCTCCAGAAACAATTCCGAGAACATGTTTCTGGTCGTACGTATATCCACCGTGGGTTTGTACATCACACGCGGGACACATCCCTAGTGATGCTGACACCAAGTCCATGGCTTGCAGATGGCGTCCTCATCTATTTTCGGCCTGATCAGACGCTGCCACCAGATGGCGCCTTTGTGGAAACTGTGGGCCAGCGAATCGCCGCTCCCGGTCTGCTTCAACGCAGCGATGCCACGGTCGAGGCATTCACTGCAGATTCTGTGAGTGACCTGCCTCTCGACTTCTTGAGAGAGATACGACCACCCTTCACACTGGAAGAGCTGTCAGACCTCCTCTTCGAACATGTCGGTATGGCCGAGCCGAGCAAGCAGGTCTTCGCACGACTCTTCGTGTCAAGCCCGCCGTTCGAGAGTGCTATCGGCGGTTTCACTACGGGTGTTCAAGCCTTGGTATCGAAGAGGCAGGTTCAACGTCTGATGACCTTCATGAAGAGAGTACTGCCTCCCACGCTTCGAGGGCGGCATGGTCCCTATCACAGTGTCCGTGGCGTACGGGTGTCTACACCACGTGTCTGGCGACTCGATGTTGGTTCTATTGCACGGTCTCGACTGCGAGCCTTGTGCCTAGAGCGTCAAGACCCCGCGGGGTTCAAAGAGGTATCCGTTGGAGCATTGACCAACAATGTCACATCAGCACTGCCAGACGTGCCGCTTGCCCTTGGCCATGAGGACTTCTGGGTTGAAACTCGAGATGCGACTGACCTTCGTCTGCCTGTTCTCAAGTCTGCCATCACCTACCAGCTTCTCGCACCCGCCGTCGCCCGCAGGTCTGTCGAGGCGATGACAAGACATGTGCTCTCAGGGCTCGAGCATCTGCGGGACAGCTTTGGGCTTGACGCGTCCACACTTGCAAGAGGTGGTGTTCTCGATGCTGACACACTGGGTCGGCCTCTCAGTGTGGTGCGTCTGGCACGTTCGACCGCCCGGGCTGAGTGGCGTGACAAGGTCACCGCCCGTGAGCTCAGACGTTCGTGGGATCGTGTTCTTGAACCTGCATTGAAGGAGTTCCTCGAGATCGCTGTACTGGGCGCGGAGGCAGAACATGAGTGGGGCGGTCGCCAGAAGTACAGTAAGTTTGACACACGGGTGTTACGCGCTCTCAAGCGTCTTGATACTGGAGTGTCCGGATCCCTGGGGCCTTCGCTGGACGAGATTGCGGCTGAGGCGAAGGTTGAGGTTCATGTGGCGGCGGAGGCTCTTGAGAAGATGAAGACCGCAGGCGTGGTATACGAACCCCGCCCGCATCATTTCCGTCTGGTGTGACCAGCAATCTGAGGTGTTCTATTCCAGAGCTCTCAGAAACTCCTCTGGTTCTTGACCTTCTTCGATTAGTTCGATCTCCTGAACGCCCACTCGCTCGGCGTCGTACGCCCTAGCAAGAATGGTTGCATCGAACTTCTCTCGTGCGCTGGCCGCTCTTCCTCTCCATACGTAGATGTTGTCCCATGTGTCAAGTATGAACACATCATCGCTCTTGAGTGAGTCCTTGCTGAGAGGGACCTCTGCGAAGAATGTTTCATCTCCCTGACGGTGTACTCTCCACAGCTTGTACTCGCGCTTCTCAAGTTGCACCTTCTTGAGTATACTCTCAGTGTCCTCGTCTGTGAGCCTGAAGTCATCGAACAGGGCCTTGAACTCCTCTGGTTCGTTTCCGCCCTCAATACGATCGATGTCGGCCTGTCCCTTCCGTGCCGTGTCCCTCATCACCGCAGAAGCGGCCGTGAGAAACTTCTCATCGACTGTTGAGTTGGGGCCAATCCACAGGTAGATCTTCAGGCCGGCGTCCACGAGGTAGCAGTCGCCTCGGCCAAAGGCTCCTGGATCCGGTACCTTGACGAGCTTTCCCTTCTGAATATGATAGACAGTAGGTTCGGGCATGCCCCTGTGATGAGCATGACAGCCCTTAAGTGATGTGCGAATGAACACTCGGTACTGGGCTCCTGCCCGCGAGGTGCCGCGTTTGCCAGAGCTTCCTGAACTCGAGGTCATCGCAGAGAAACTCACAGAGAGCCTGCGGGGTCATCTCGTTCGAGATGTGTCCGTCCGTGACTCCACGGTCATCTACGGTAACACACCAGATGAGTTCTGTGCCGCCGTGAGCGGCCACGCCTTGACAAGTGTTCAGGCTGATGG
>QMYR01000141.1 GCA_003662765.1 Candidatus Thorarchaeota archaeon | reverse complement strand
TCCGCCCAGCAACGGTACTGGACTGTTGAACCACAATGATGTTCCTCACGGCGTTGACATCTGCGTGGAGCTCACTCCCACAGTGAGGACAACAGAGGTAATCTTCGACCATCTGTTCCCACTCGCACTATTTGAACTCCACACATTCAGGTACGAAGATAATAGGGTTGACCTGCTGCGTCCCAGCGGCGGATGGTCTTTGCACACACCAAGGCGACGAGCAGCAGCAGATACTGACAACATGATGGGGAGAGATTGTGGTGATGACATCAGTGAGCTGGTGGAGGAGGTATGTATAATGATAGAGTATTGGAGAACATTGGCGATGTCATGTCATGGGGTTCCCTAGTCCTCAATGCGCAGGATTGTCTAGATTGTCAGCTGCCGCTCGTGACCCATGGACAACGCCTATGATACGATCTCTTCTGGATATCCCGCTGGCCAAATGACACTGGTCAGCAAGATATCGTCAGCTCTTGCTAGGACAGCATAAGCATTGCGATGACTTGTGGTATCTCAGGCAGGACTCGCGCCACCCATGACAACTTCAACTGGTCATGACTCCGAATCGGCCCTCAACAACGCACTCTTCAGAGTCTGATATATCCGCCATCCTTTGCGCCGTGCGAATAGACCCACTATGGCCTTCGGGCTGAGGGAATACTTGACAATATCTTGCACCCATCCCTCAACTCTCACAGCATTTGGCAAGAAAGTGATGACAAAGTGGAGAGTCTTGTGTCTTATGTGAACCCAGTAATCACCTTTCTTTACGAGCTCGAACTTCAGACCCTGATCCTGTTCCCACTTGCCCAGACATTCTCTTGCTCTCGCCTCTCCCCGCGAAAAAGGAATCTCCTCAACGTACGTTCCCATGGTCATCACTCGTGGCACATGTCTGTGAAAAGACTTCCTGTGTTAGTGCCATGGTGACGCAGCATGCTACCGCCAATCAAGGCGAACCCTTATGCCCCGAGGCGAGTTGCGCACCACGTCATCCAGCTCGTCTGCCGAGGGAACTCTGAGCTGCTCTGCCTCGGACGGGCGAACTCCCTGAGAGTCCACGTAGTTCTGTACGAGATACTCTCCCGAGAAGCCGAGCTCTACTAACACATCCATGATCTCACGAATGTCCTCAGGAGTGAGGAGATTACCGACATAGGTGGTCCTTGGCCAGACCTTGGCAGAAGAGTCCAAGAGAAGACGAAGGCTCTCCTCTATGCGGGGCCACGGATTCGATCTCGTGCGCACCACATCCCGATAGCGACCGGGTGCCGCCTTGAGGTCAAACCAGACCGAGTCCAAGAACGGCAAGGATCTCCGAAGAATGTTGGGTACCGACCCCTGTGTGTTGAGATTGATATGGCGGGGGTCTTGGCCTCTCAGCGCTTCCAATAGGTCAGGCAAATCTCCGTGAATCGTAGGTTCTCCGCCCGTGACACAGAATCCCTCTGAGAGGAAACCTTGAGTGCGGCGTACCACCTCTTCAGGAGCCATCTCTTCGCCAGAGTCCCGGGGAATCAGCTCTGCATTTTGGCAATAGGGACAGTCAAAGTTACAGCCAGCCGTAAAGATCACGGTGACTGGTATCCCTGGCACATCCACAAGACTGATGTCGATAATTGAGGCGATTCTCATTGTTCTCAGACGTGTGAGCAGAGATGCAATGCGGGATTTATCTTCACTGATAGATCACGAAAAGTTAAAGACGAGGAACCAATGGCGGGCGGATTTTCTAGAACATTTTAAGTCATGATTGAGATTATGTCATAAATGGGGCCGATGCTATGTCAGTAGGGAGTATTAGCAGAGAAGACATACTGCGGAGTACATTGTTTCACATTCAGCTGAACCGATGCCAGTATATTGACAACTTCCCTGAACAGGTCACAAACGTACTGCAGGAATACGTCCTCGAGAAGGGCGTTGACGACTACGCAAAGATCCGAAGAAAGCTCTACAGCATCAACACTAGCTTTTTCCGGATCAATAAGATCAAGAAGCGTGACTTCTACGAGGGATTGTACCGCAGAATCAAGAATCTGACAGAGTTGCGGAGCTAGGGGAATCCCCACTCCGTGACTTCCCACACTTTATTCTGCAAGGGGCAAGTAGAGGACAAACTTCGCGCCTTGGCTAGGGTTACCCTCCACCCGGTCGTGGACTTCAATCCATCCCCCGCACTCCCGGGCCATGTGAGTTACAAGTGTGAGTCCAACGCCGCCCCAGCGCCTACTCTTGTCAAACAAGATGGCCTTTTTGGCATCTCCAATACCGGGACCATTGTCTTCAATTGAGATTCCGAAATACTCGTCTTTCCTGAAGCCTTTGACCCAGATATGTTTGTCCTCTTTTGGATTGTGTCGAGCTGCGTTTTCCAGCAGGTTCCAGAGGAGCTCTCCTAAGAGAGCATTGGCACGGACCATGATGGGACGCTCAAAGTTCTCCACATGGACCTTTGCCTCGTACACCCGCTCGACCACCTTAATCTTTTCCTTCAATACTGAGGTCAAGTCAATGTTTCCAATCGGTAGGTCACGCATTTTGGCAGCACGCTTTATCTTCGTGATGAGTCTGTTGCACCGTTCCAGAGCCTCTGTAATGTCCCGTCGAGCTTCATCAACATAGGAGGCAGGTAACCCGCTATCTAGCAGCCCAGTGCTCGTGAGAATGACTTGGAGCTGATTTGAGATATCGTGGGTCAGCAGAGAGAGATAGAACTTGACCGTTTCTTCAGCCTCTTTCAGCTCCGAGATGTCCGTGATGACTGCCACAGATCCCACAAAGTTGCCATGTTCATCATAGTACGGGGACGCGGACACGAGCGTCGGTACTATCGACCCGTCCGGGCGCACCCACTCTAGTTCATACCGCTCCGTTTCACCTACACGCCGAAGTGCCATCTTCTCAAACAAGAAGTCATCGTCCTGCACCTTGGTGAACTCAACCCACCGTCGACCGAGCAGTTCCTCACGAGTCCGCCCAATCATCTCCGCCAGTGCACGATTGACATACGTGAAACGACCTTTCACATCGTCAACAGCAACACCATCGATCGCTGTATCAAGAATCACATCATAAGGTAGGTCTGCCTCGCGGCGGGAGAACACTGTGGCGTGTTCCTCATCAAAACGCAGAATCACGAAGATGCCTCCGGGAGTTCGCACAGAGTCAAGAACGACCCTACAGTCTGCGTCTTTCCCAAGGGCGTCGCCGGGTACACGCAGTGCAGATCTCGACGGAATGGACGTCTTCGCTGCCATCTTTTCAGCCACACGATTCGCGAGAAACTCAAGTGGGGATATCTCGTCTAGGTGGTGGTCCAATATGTCGGTGGTCTTGAGTCCCAGTGTGCTGCATAGAGCAGCATTGACATAGACTACCTTGAGGTCCTCACTGATGACTGCCATGCCCTCGTCAGAGCCGTCCACCATTGCCTGAAAGAGTACCCGGTCCATGTCCATCCGACCTGGGGCGACGGTCAGACATGCTGTCTTTGCAGTATTTACCCACTTATCTCCGTGAAACGGTAGAATAAATAGTTTGTATTGCGGGGCCTCGTGCATTCCATTATTAGACACACTATAGGCCGAGGATTGTGAATACGGTGTTCCTCACTGTTTCTACTGCCGAGTGTATCTCATCCCAAGTTTCTCTATCCTCCGTCAGAGAAGGCGATTCCTCTGGCGCTGAGTACGGGAGCATTGCTAAGACGGATATGACAGTCGCCACCCCCCATCGCAAGGCGTCCTTGTGGTATCCACCTCCAGAAACAACGGCCAACCTCCCGTCACTGAACTTGTGGGCCGCAGCATGAATCTTGGTCGTTGTGTAACGAACTGTGCTGGTGGTCGTGACCATATGGGCCAAGGGGTCAAGAAAGTGCGTATCAAAGCCCGGAAGCATGAAGATGAACTCCGGCTGGAAGAACTCCATGAGTGGGCTCACCACTTGATCAAATGCATACTGATAGCCGCTGTCACCCGTGTCCATCGGAAGCGGCACGTTCACAGTGTAGCCAATTCCCTCTCCAGATCCGCACTCTTCAACCCTGCCACTGTGCGGGTACATCCACTCTGGGTCCTCATGAATTGACACGTACATGACATCAGAGCGGTCATAGAAATAGTGCTGGATACCGTTTCCATGGTGAACGTCGAGGTCCACTATGAGAACACGATTCACACCGCGACTCTGGAGTAGGCAGACCGATGCTGCAATGTCATTGAAGACGCAAAACCCGCCACCATGGTCAGGGAAGGCATGATGAAAACCGCCAGTGGGAGATACAAAGTGATCAATCTCTCCGTTGAGAATCGCGTCTACGCCTGTCGTCGTGCCCCCACACAGGCTCCTCGCGGTGTCGTAGATACCAACAAATCCAGGAGTGTCTATGTCGATGTCACCGACACCAGTTTCGGAGATTTGACGCACCATCTGGATATAATCGGTCGTGTGAACAATCCTGAGAAGCTCTTCCGGGAGCGGCTCGGCACGCATCTCAAGGGTGTGTCCGTTCCCGAGAAGCCCCTGATCCCAGAGATAGTCCCTAACGGCTCTGAAGCGACCACGACGGACAGGGTGATTTATGCCATTATCGAACTGCTCGAAGGAGTCATCCCACATGAAGGCAACTCTGCACTCTTCGCCGCCGCTCATTATGGTTCAGGAGTGTAGGTTATTATAAATGCGTTTAGTGATGAGGTCGTGTCGTGTCACATCAAGAGAATCAAGAGCTGTGCAGGTCATGGCCGAGGAATGGAACACCAATCTGCTAGCGCTAGTATATGGGATAGGAAGAGGTGACCTAGAATTCCTCGGCATCAACGATGCGGGACAACTCACCATTCAATTCGAGTCCGCTGAGATTCCGATTGTCCGAGTCATAGAGAAGGCTGGTCTGTCGGGCTCGTTCAATCTTCGCATCCCCTACCTAGTCGCCGCGAGAGCCAGACGTGTAGAGGAGGCATTTCGAGCGGCCATCGGTAAGGTTGGCCTCGCCGCGGCCGTCCTTCTCGCCTACCCTGTGAAGGTCAGTGCCTATCGATTGTTCCTTCGAACCTTCCTGCATGCTCGTTCCAACTACGGTCTCCAAGTGGGATCCTCGAATGAGTTGAAATTCGTCCTCTCGCTAGACGGTCTTGACAATAGGCTCATTGTGTGCGACGGCGTCAAGACGCAGTCCTATCTTCACTTAGCCGAGCGAGCAGTGAGGAAAAGATACAGAGTCGTGATTACGATAGGCTCCGTCGCTGACCTCACAGCTATCGTAGATTACCCATGGACTACTCGACCAGAGATTGCTCTTAGGCTGAAGGCCTATTCAACAGTCCCCGGGCATTGGTCGCATGCCACAGGCAGACATTCCAAGTTTGGGCTTGCAGCTGATGAGGTCAAGCAGGTTGCACAGACACTGACAGATGGCAGCCTTACGGATACAGCCACGACTGTGATGATGCATCCTGGCTCCCAAGTTCAGGAAACTTCGGCATTGGCACAGTTCGGAGAACAGATTGCCAGAGTGTATCTCGAACTGAGAGAACAAGGACTCGACAGCCTACAGGTGATAGACATCGGTGGAGGGATTCCTGTTGATTACACGGGGACTGGCGCCACCACTACTCCTGAAGCATATGCAGAGAATCTCATGAGGGGCGTCACGGAGGGGCTTCAGGAGGCAAGCACCGAGGAGCTTCCTCGTGGGTTCATCGTCGAGTCCGGGAGGTACATCATGGCACCATCCAGCATGGTCGTGGTCAAGATCATTGATGTGCGGTCTGTGTACCCTTCCACGCCACCAACAACGCCCAATGCCGAGAGAACAGTGAAATCGCTCGTGGCACGACTGCGGTCTGCCAACTCTGTCGAGGAGATTGAAGGGATCCTCTCATCGGTGGAGGGTGAAGATCACGGCAAGACACTAGAGTCAATGGTACAGCGGGAGGTCATGTTGGGGATGCTGGTGGTTGCTGCACGACAGCGACTGGCTGAGTTGGGAATAGACCCCCCTCCATCCAACACTGAATTTCTGAAACCGCGTTACTTGGTCACTGGCGAGTTCAGCGTGTTTAATAGCATCATCGACCATCTGATTGTAGATCAGTACTTCCCTGTGATTCCTGTCACTAGGTTGCGCGGACGCCCCCGGAGTACAGTCAGGCTAGTCGACATGACATGTGACTCGGACGGCGAAATCTCGAAGTTCTGTCTCAAGAATCTAGACAGAGTTCTCCTCACAGAGGACTTTATACCTCTCACAACGAGAGCACCCTGTATTAGAGAGGGCATCCCAATCCCCGAAATCAAGTCTTTGCAGAACTCACATGTCGTCATTGCCTTGACGGGCGCCTATCAGGATACAGTTATCTCTGGACAAGGTATGTTCGCTCGCCTCCCCAGTGTCGTCTTGGATGTCATGGATGATGGTAGCTGGTCAGTCGACGTGGAGCGCAGCTCATAAGGGAAAGATTATCTCGCCGCATGGTGCGAAACAGATAGTGTTATAAGATTCAGACTGTAACCAAGATTAACCATAGTTAGGTGATTTAGGATGAGTGAGGAGCCTGCTGAGACCCTTGACTGCATAGGCCTATACTGCCCACAACCATTGTTCCTCACAAGAGAATCCATCGACGAGATCAAGGTGGGAGAGATACTTGAGGTGTTGGCTGACGATCCAGCTGCGGACGAGGACCTGAAACGGTTTGTCAAGAGGACAGGACACGAGCTTGTCAGGTACGAGAGGCTTGAGGACGGTGTCCACAGATTCCTCATCCGAAGAACGAAATGAGGAGTGAAACAATGACTGCAATCCTGTCCGTTCAGACGAGCGACAATCCAGAACGTCAGTATTCGCCTCTTGTCCTGTCACAGACAGCAAAGATGACGGATATTGATGCCAAGGTGTACTTCCCGGGTCAAGCCCTGAGAGTGTTGGATGAGAGGAGATTTCAGAGTATTGGGCTT
>QMYR01000140.1 GCA_003662765.1 Candidatus Thorarchaeota archaeon | reverse complement strand
TGTACCGCGTAATGGTTTTGAAAATCTCACCTCACTCTCCTACATGGCGCCCATCGCGGTTGGGGCGCTACTAGCAGGTTATGAGATTTGGACCCGTATTGAAACGTATCGCGCATCAACAGCAGCTGCTTTGGCTCCACACATGAAGCCACTGCTACTTGGTCTGATAATGCCCGTGTTAGCAGTTGGTGCCTACTTCATCTATGGCAGCACGGCCGATCTCACTATCAAGACTGCAAACTCGAATCCTGTTCTCACGATAGGCGGCAAGTTCCTAACCGTCATTAATCCATTCTATCGTCTCGATCAACGAATCTTTGCGTCAGTGGCTGAGCATCTTCCCAGTCCTTGGTCTAGCTTCTATAACACTCTCTTGGCACTTATCTTCTTCTTCCCATTGGGAATGTATTTCCTCTTCAAGCGTGGCCGCGACGAAGACTGGCTGATTCTGCTTTACGGTCTGACTTCGGTCTACTTCGCGGGCAGCATGATTCGTCTCGGCTTGATTCTAGCACCTGGGGTGGCGGTCCTCTCAGCAGTCGCTGTGAATGGCATAATCTCGCCGTACGCGAAGGTGGTGACTCAGAAGTCCGTCTTCGAGCGAAGAAGGTTCCGTGTTAGCACATCTCTGACATCAGAGCATGCACTCATGGCATACGGATTTCTCGCCATTGTCTTGTCCACCGTGATTGTTGGTGGTGTTAACTACACCACAGCACAGGTAGGGCGTCCCGAGTTTGCAGCGGGTGCGATTTCGGATGGTGCTCGGTACACTGATTGGCAGACCGCCATGAACTTCATTCGGAACGTTCTTCCGCCGTCCGCCACGATTGCAAGTTGGTGGGACTACGGATATTGGATAAACAGTGCAGGTGGCGGACGAACTATTGTCGACAACTCAACACACAATCGAACGCAAATTGCTCTCATGGGATATGCGTTAATGGCACTAAATCTCACCGAGTCTCTGAGAGTATTCCGCATGTGGAATACTACACATGTGCTTGTGTATTGGGGTCACAGGGTTTCCAAATTCGGTGGCGATGACGGAAAGTGGCCTTGGATGGTACGAATTGCCGAGGACAAGTTTGGTAGTAGCCTCATCGATGATGCAACATACCTAGGCGACAATCCCGACACGCCAGACACCGTTGAACGCGACTATACGCTGGATGCCTTTTTCCAGTCGACGCTGTATAAGCTGATGCTCTATGGCGAACCAAAGACTGCGCAAGAGGCACAGGCTCTGCCACAGCCGCGACAGCAGGCCGACTCGGTGTATCTTCAGCAGGCCGATAAACGATGGGTTGACAACATCCCTGACACGTTGCACGGAGCGTTCAAGCAAGTCTTTGTGAGCTCAGAATACGGTCTTGTAAAGATTTACGAGATTGATTATACTATGCTTGATCAAGCTGTCAACAGGTCTCGTGCTGATTGGAAGCTCGAAAAGGACTTACTCCAAGATGTCAAACTCGACGGCCAGATCTCGGATGATGAGGCGGGCTTCACCAGCTTCGATGTTGTGTTCGGTGGGGGATACGAGGCGACCGTGTACTCCCGTGCGAACGACACACACATCTACTTCGGAATCAAGATGGATGAGTTCGCACTGCATGACGCTCTTGGCATTCAGCTGGCACCAGTAGAATCCATAGAACGTCCTGATATTCGCATCGTGAACTACGAGGGCCATGACTACTATGATGGTCACGTTGGTTTCGACGGCGAGTGGGCACCGGATGCTACAGGTGCGAACTCCACTGAGTATGCCTACGGATTGGGCGTTGTGGAGTTTGTGTTCCCGCTCAATTCGGATGATCCGCAGGATCTATCCATGAAGCCAGGAATGAACTATCAGATCCGACTGCTCTATTGGAGTAACGTCAACTCTGGTGAACCAACCTTCGCCTCGTCGTGGGCAACTCTGTGGGTCCCCGTCGAGCTGTACTAAGGAACTGGCTGGCGACTGGGAACGACTCCCGCTCGCCACTCCTCCTTATTTTTGATGCTCATGCTTATGGACTAGACGAATTCTCAAACACGGGCTCAAGATGTTGCTTAATCCGCACTCATTCTCAGCTTGCGTTTTGCCCTCCTTCTGTATTCTCCATACTTGTCTTGAAGACTAAACTTCGCTGGATACGGGCTTGCAACACTCCCGCCGCATCGAGGGCACCTGTCCTCCTCAAGAGTGTACTCGTGACAGACAGTACACTTGAAGAGATGTGTCAACGGCTCCAAGACTCCCCTCTATTTTCTGTTGAACTTGAACGTTCCCCCATTACTCTCTATGACCTTGCTGACAGTTTCCAGTATTGACGATAGTATTTTCTCGGCTTCACGATAGTCTGGACTAACGATTCTGAGCTTGTACCGGGGCGCACCTAGAGTATATATCTCGACTGTGGATTTCTGGTGCTTCTTCCCAATGTCTAAGCCTCTTATCAGAGCGTCTTTTATGACATCTATTCCGTTTGGTCCTGGTACCTGAATGGTCATCTCCCCATCTATTTCTACAGACGGAATCTCGATGCGCTGTTTTGCAAGCTCAACAAGCTGTTCTTTCAGTTTCTTGGGTGCATCTACCTCAGCAAGTGCCTCCAGTCCCATATCCGCAGCTCGTTCTAGGCCTCGATAGATCTCTCCAAAATAATCTTCAAGTGGCCAGCCGACTTGTTCATAGACCTCTTCCAGCGTCATGTTGTTGTCTTTAGCTATGAATTCGAGCAGCTTCTCAGCCTTCTGGGCACGTTTCCACTCGCTGTTCTTCTGCTTCTTGGCCTCATTGGATACCCTGCGCAGTGAGCAGTCTATGTGGCCCCTCTGTGGGTCCACTTGCAATACTTTGACAATTACACGTGACCCCTCATGGATGTGGTTTCTTATGTTCCTGACCCACGTGCTGCTAATCTCTGATATGTGAATAAACCCCTCCTTGTTACCATACTCGGGTAGAACAACGTAGGCCCCGTACGGGGCAACTTTCGTGGCAATTGCTACAACATATTCGTCTGGTTGGGGCCACTCAGCACGTTTCAGGACCACTCTTTTCGCCTCCGCAGGTTGGCCTTGGCATACTATGGCAGAACCTCTATCTCGCGAGCTATCGGCTCTAGTATGGCCTTGCCGCCTGCCGGTTTCGCCAACACCTTCCCGCACTTAAGGCATTTGACTTCGGTCGTGGCATGATCGAAGATGATCTGCTCATTCTCACAGTCAAGGCATTTTACTCTAAGGAACTTGGACTTCGGCTGTTCCACAACATCCTTCTTAGTCAACATCATCACCGCTATCGGTCAGTTACTACACTCTGCCTCTACTCGTAAGAAAAGAGGCCCACTGGAGGGTCTAGTGGTGCTCGAAGGGACACTCATTATAACTGTATCGAATGTGAACGACTATGCTCTCTGGACCTCTACCTTCTTGAGCCGCATACCCTTCGACTGAATGATGTGACCACACTCTTTGCACTTGAACTTCAGGACGGTCTTCTTTGTGGTCTTTGCGAAACGCTTCTGTATGGGCTTGGGAAAGGAACCGTAGCCACGTGTCTTTCTTCTCATTCGCCTTGCGCCCTGAGCCATGGACCTGTCCTTGCCCTTCTTGTACACAGAAACCGTGTGCTCTGTGTATGTGCGGCATCTCGGACAATATCTGTTCAATGTGCTGGTCATCTTCATCTGTATTTCACCACATTGTGGCCGGCTCTCTCGGCATTGTGCTCTTTATAACCCTTGGGGCATCGGAATCTCACTTCATTGTGGATAGGTGGCCCAATACTGTAGCTATCACGAGGATTGCAGCGAATACGATCACGAGTGTCGGACCTATCTTGATCCCCGGTGTTTCATCCTCGAAAAACCTGATGAGGCCCGCACCACCAGAGGGCATAGGTCCCTCTCCTTTCTTCTTCTTCCGTTTCTTGGAAGTCTTGGGCATTCGCGTTTTGCCTCCTGAGATGAAAGGCTGTGGTCTTGCTGCGTTTTTAACACTTTCTGACTGGCCGATTATGGAGTATCAACACACTCACAGGGCGACTTTCCACATCTTGAGCACACATTGGCATATTTGCCCAACAGCGCATCACCCAAGTCAACTCCAAGTAGATTGGCTACGGAACATACCCACGCGAAGACATCAGCCATCTCGCTCACAATGGCTGATTGATCCTCCCCCCTCAAGACTGCATCGCTGAGTTCTCCGAGTTCTTGGTAAGTCCTGAGTATTGTTCTTTCAATACCCCTTGCCTTGTCACGCTCGTAGTATATGCGCTTCATCATCTCCTGGGCCTCTCGAATATTCACCACTGCTTCCTCCTCGAAGGATGGAGGCCCTCGGGCGAGGACCTCACTTGAACCGGAGATGCGCGTATGCCGGGGTATCAGTGTCAAAGGCATAGTGAACATGCTGGAAGTCCTTGCGGAACTCAGCAACATCCTCTGCTACCTTTCTGACATCCTCTCCCTTCATTACGACTCTTGTCATGAATTCGGCGATGGCATCCATCTCTGACTCCTTCATACCCAACCGGGTCATCTCGCTGGTTCCGAGTCGTATTCCTCCGGGAGTCTTGTAGTCACGCCCACGTTTCTTGTCCCAAGGAAGCAGATTCCGATTGATGACTATATTGGCCTTTTCCAGCTCCTCTTCAACGGTCCTCCCGTCTTTCATCGGTGTTTCCGAGATATCGACAAGTATCTGATGCGACGCCGTGAATCCTTTCTGCTCCGCAATGACATTCCACCCTCTCTCGTGGAGGGCTTGCCCAAGAGCCCTTGCATTCTTGATAATCTGATCCGTATAGTCATGTCCAAACTCAATCATCTCGGCTAGGGCCACGGCAAGTCCCGCAACGTTATGCAGGTGGTGATTGCTCATCAAACCTGGGAATGCAGCCCTTTTGATGGCATCAGCGAACTCCTCCTTCGACAACACTACCCCATGTTGCGGTCCCGGCATAGTCTTGTGCGTGGAGGCTGTCATTACATCGGCTCCCTCTCGCAACGGATCTTGGAATCGACCAGCTGCGATTAGCCCTGACACATGTGCCGAGTCATACCCGATGTGCATCCCGTACTCATCAGCAATTTTGCGGAACTCCTTCACCGGATGCGGGAACAGGAAGACACTCCCACCAAAGAGCAGGAACTTGACATCTTTCCCGTCTTGGAAAAGTCCTCTTATCTTCTTGGCACTCGCATCCACGTCGATATTGAACTCCTGCTCGTCAAAGACCCAATTCTGGACCTTGTGCCCCCGAACAGCTCCAGCCGTTCCGCCGAGGTTTCCCCGTGCATGGGATATGTGCCCGCCATGTGCGATTGACAGCGCCATCATTCGATCGCCCGGTTTCATGAATGCCGTATACATCATCAGGTTCGCAACGACCCCTGAAACCGGCCGCACATCAGCGAACTCGGCGCGGAAAAGCTTCTTTGCTAGGTCTATGCAGATCAGTTCCACTTCGTCTATGTACTTGCAACCTGCATATACTCGTTCTCCGGGCCACCCCTCAGCGTAGCGGTCTCTGAAATCACAGACAATGGCCGACCTGACCGCTGGTGAGGACACATTCTCTGAGGCAATCAAGTTGATCGTGTTGTGCATCCAGTCGTCATGTTTCTCAATCAAGTCGAACACTCTATCGTAGAGCTCCTTGTGCTCGCTCACTTTTGACACTCCCTAGAATGGTACTTCCAATCATGGCGCAGTACGCTCAATGTTATATGACTTGTGACTGGAGCGCACACTGTGGAAACACCGTAATCTCTATAAACTCAAGCCTGTGTTCGCATCTTGTGGGCCAGTGGCTAAGCCAGGTATAGCGACAGGCTCTTAGTCCTCTCAGCTGCTGCTGAGTGGTGGAAACACTTGTTGGTCGGGGGTTCAAATCCCCCCTGGCCCGCCACGGTTTCTGTTCTAATAGTCGATGTACAATATCAGCAAGTCACAGTAAGCCGAGGGAAGGATTTATCGGGCTGAATTCACACAGGTGAAGCATTCCGGTCATTTGAGGTGTCGTAATGACTAGTGTAGTGCGGTCTAACAAGTTCCTTCTTACGGCACTGGTTTTGAGTGTCGTGATTGGCGGAATGTCCTTTGCCAATCTACCACCAGCACTTCCCGCCACGGGTATTCAGACTATCAACGGTGTCACCTTTGACTTCTCTGACTACGGCTTGGCTGATCATGAGGTTCTAGCTTTCTTCAACTATCTCTACACTCTTGTGAGTTCGGAGTATCAAGGGTACGGCGAGTGGGACGGCTGGAACTTTCGTGAGGAACTACATGGATTGGCACACTATGTCCTCGCGTTCATGACGTATGCCACGTCTACACTCTTCGAAACCACTCCCGGATATCGTACAGACTACTACCGCAGCTTCGCCTACGACTTGATTAAACGAATGAATACAACCGAGGACGAATGGGGGACTAACAGTGTGGAGTATTGGGAGTGGACGCATCCCGAGTATAACTACAACACCTACTACTGGCCGAATGCAACGGACCCAAGTGGCCTATACATTGGTGGTTTTCGTGGCCCTGCTAACATCATGTGGACTGGTCACTACACGCTTATGATGACTCTATACGAACGGAACTTTCACACGGGCGAGATGACCGATGAAATAACTTGGTTCATGGATGATTGGAACAACTCTCTTCTGACAGACGGCTTCGGAGCCCCGAAGGACGGCGGAATCTGGGGTGTTGGACTCATCCCATGCGAACCATACATCGTATTCGCTCAATGCAATTCCATTCCAATCTTCTGTACGGAGATGTACGACAATCTTTACGGCACCAACTATCGACCGATGTGGGACTATGGCCTCAATTTCATCAATACTGTGATGCAAGACCAGTACGGCCTCTTCATAGACGGGTACTATGTTTCACGGCCCACCAGCACCTATTACAATCCTGACAGGCTTCCCGCAACAATCCCTGGCCCCCAGCAAGATCTGTACCTACGA
>QMYR01000139.1 GCA_003662765.1 Candidatus Thorarchaeota archaeon | reverse complement strand
GGGAACTGTATACATAGATCGAAACGGCGATAAACAGTATGATAGCAGTGACATCCCACTTCCCGGAGTAAGTGTTAGCGATGGATTCACCGTGGTCACAACGGATGAAACAGGGACTTTTACTCTGAAAACGAATCCGAAGGCCAAATTCGTCTTCATCTCCATTCCCAGCAGGACGCAGCCCCTTGACGGTTGGTATCGAGAACTGACGGAAAACGGGAATTTTGACTTTCCTCTGGAGAAGGTCACGGATAATTCCCCCCTCGTTTTCGTGCAGATCACCGACACCCACTACGCAACAAACAAAGATGAATTCAAGAAAGCGTTCTACGATCGGAGAATGAAGGTGCTTCCGCAGGGGGTGCTCGATTCCCTCACCAAGGAAGTGAACGAAATCTCGCCGGATTTCGTCATGCTCACCGGTGATATAGTCGCCGACGCCAAGCGCCCGCCGGTGGAGTTAGTAGATAAATGGATGAAATACATGGCCGATGACTTTGCTACGAAATTCGATTGTCCCCTGTTTGCTGTAGAAGGGAACCACGATATCGTACGTGACGTGGAGATAGGAAAAGCGGTATACGAAAAGTACTTTGGTCCCACTTATTACTCATTCAACGTCAAGGGCGCTCATTTCATCGTTCTCGACACCATGTGGCTATCTCCTGACGGCAAGCTTACATACGGTCCCTCCTCCGCTGCGGAAGTCTCATGGTTGAAACAGGATCTCGCTACAGTAGATCCTCTGGCGCCCGTCGTTGTCTTCTGCCATGAACCCACCCCCGGCTGGGCAGACACGGAAGAGAACGCGGAAGTGATGAACATCTTGACTAGGGCCGGAATAACCGCGTTGTTGGACGGATCATGGCATCTGAACTTTCTCCTGCACGAACACTATCCTTTCTATGAACTCGTCACAAGCGCGGTCTGTGGATCATGGTGGGAAGGAGAAGCGACGGACGGAAGTAAGTTCGGATACCGGATTTTTCGGATTAACCGAGGGCGGTTGGAGAGCATCTGGCGCGAGATCGGCGTCCATAACGTTGAGCTGCGCGAACCACAACAGGCAGTGGTAACATGGGATGGTACTCTACAGGCCGCAACCTGGGGCGAAGCGAAAAGTGCCTCCTGGACCCTGGATGATGGCCCCATGGTAAACGCAAATGCCTACTACAATGGGATGTGGACCATCGCCTACGGTAACTTGAACTTCTCCACTCTGTCTGATGGGTACCACACGCTGAAGGTGGAGTTTCGGATGGTCGATGGCACGACGATCTCCAGCGAACGTTCGCTCTACGTTCTCAATCCCGATATCGACATAAAAGAGTTGAAGTCCCATTCGGACGTGTTTATGGGGAAAATAGTCGCGGCTCCCGAACTCCACGTCAGAGCGATCATGCCCGGAGAGGCGATCTCGGCCAGCGACGGCAGCGCGACGATAATCTTGAACAAACTGCCCTTTGCGGTCCAAAAGGGCGATATCATAGGTGTGATCGGAATCTACCGCGCGCACAGCGCCACTCTCATAAAACCGTACGACCCTATCTTCTTCACCAAGTATTCCAATGAGGCGGAGTGATTCCCAAAGCATCGCAAATGAAGAAAAACTTTAAAAGAGGTGAGGTAGCAGTGAAACAACTAGCAGTAGTGGGGGCGTTGTTGGTTCTCATGATCTTTGGACTCGTTGCCACTGCAGGACCGGTCGAGTTAAAGTTCGTTACACCGGCGTGGCAACCGGACACTGTAAAAGCGGTGAAGGCGATAGTCGCTGACTGGAACAAGGCCCATCCGGATATTCAGGTCAAGATCATCTGGCAGGCATGGGAGAACCTCGATGATTACCTCCTGACCAGTTTTCAGGGTGGGCAGGCACCCGACATCTTTCATGAAGATTCCGTGATGTGCTATGAATACGGGCATATGGGATACGCCGCTCCTCTCAACAACTATCTTAGTAAGGAGACCCTGAATGATATTCCGCAGAAGTACTGGGACGGAGTAAGCGATTCTGACGGATCGATATACGGAATTCCCTTCCTTCAGGAAACGCAGGTTATCTTTTACAACAAGGCACTGTTCGCCGAAGCTGGTATCGATGTCCCTGAAGATGGAATGATCACTTGGGATCAGCTTCGCGAGTTCGCTAAAAAGCTGACCAAGCGAGACGCAAACGGGAATGTAACCACATGGGGACTCCTTGCACCGCTCGAACAGCGGTTGTGGTGGTGCTTGGTACGGGAGAACGATGGACACGTTCTCAAGCAACACGATGATGGCACCTGGCACGTCGAAATCGATGACAACGCCAAACAGGCGATACAGTTCTACACCGACTTGGTTACCGTAGACAAAGTCATGCCCCAGGATGTTGTGAGTTACGATTTCATGAACCTGCTGCAGGGGTTCCTGAACGAAAAGTACGCCATGATCAGCTTCGGGTGTTGGGTACGAAGCTGGATCAAGCGACTGGGCAGAGGAAAGATCGATTGGGGAATGCTAGAGGTAAAAGGACCGAAGCAGACTGTCACCGCAGCTGATCCGCAAGCGGTAGCGGTCTACGCCAAATCTCCTCATAAGGCGGAAGCATTCCAGTTCATCCAGTACTTCACTAACACGGAGAACTCAGCGCGAATCGCTCATGCTGACTGGCTCTTCCCGGTGAGGAAAAGCGCTCTACAGCTACCTGAATTCCAAACCGAGGAAGACCAGTGGAATGTGGCTTACCAGTGGCTCCCCTATGCACAGGATGTAAAAGCACACATGTTTGGCTTCCTCTCTTGGGAGTGGCAATCATTTGTCCCACAGCTTGAGCTGGTCATCTTGGGAAAGGAAGACCTGGAGACAGCTCTCAAGGACGCGACCATTCAGGGTAATCAGTTCCTGAAGAGAATGGGGCTACAGTAAGCCAAATTCGCCTAAAGGAGGTGATGCCAACCCAAGGAAAAATTAAAACGCGAAAGGATAGTAACTATGAAAAACTGGCTGCAAATCAGCAAGGAGGATAAGCGATGAAAAGCTTCTACAAAGTTTTACTGTGCGTGTTGGTAATTGGGCTTCTCGCGGTGAGTGTTTTGGGAAAAGAAGCGCCTAAACCCACGGGCGATGTGGTTCTTACGGTCTCGGGGGCAATCGCGTTGACCAAAGATGGAGATACGTTCAAGTTCGATATGGACATGCTGAAGGCGCTTCCGTACCTGGCCTACGAAGTGGATGATCCCTGGTTGGGTACCCAGACCTACGGCGGCGTGGAGCTGAAGACCCTGCTCGATTACGTAGGTATCCCCGCTGGCGCGAGCAAGGTAGTCATGGTATGCTCGGATAAGAAGGAGTTCCCGGTAGCGATCAAGGACGCCTTGTATTATCCGATCATCCTGGCTTACACCTCCGATGGTGATGAGCTTCCAGCGAGCCAGGGCGGACCGATCAAGCTGGTGTATCCGTACAACTCTTACCCGGAAATCCAAGACATTTACGTGCCGGACCAGTGGGCATGGTACGTAGTTGAAATTCGCGTCGAGTACTAATCGGTCGATAACGGGGGCGGGCACCCGCCCCCGTGTTCTTTATTTCACGGTGTGAGGTAACCAGATGCGAAAGGTAAGGCCGTCACGAAAATGAAAATAGCGGAACTTGTTGAACTCGGGAGGATCGCTTACCGCGAGATCCCCGTGCCGAATCCGGGTCCAGGAGAGATGCTGGTCAAAACACAAGCCGTCGGCCTGTGCGGCACCGATGTCAAGGCATACTTTCGGGGGCATCCGTATTTTTCTCCACCGTGCGTTCTCGGCCATGAGTTCGCCGGCACAGTAGCCGCACTGGGAGAAGGAGTTGAACGGTTCAAGGTCGGGGATCGGATCGTCGCCGCTCCCTACGTGGAATGCGGCAATTGTGAATTATGCAAGCGCGGCCTAGGTGAGCTCTGTACCAATAAAGCGTTCATCGACGGTGCATTCAAGGAATTCATCCTTCTACCGCGCTTGATCGTCGAGCGTGCGACTTTCCGGCTGGATGCTGAGGTCGATTTTGCCACCGGATCGCTCGCTGAACCGCTCGCCTGTGCATACAACGGGATCGAAAAAGCGGGAATCAACCCGGGCGATCGCGTCCTTGTCATCGGTGCCGGTCCGATGGGCGTGATGCTTGCCCTCTTGGCCAAATCGCGAGGAGCGAGCGTCATTGTAAGCGAGATTTCGCCAGAGCGGCTCGTTGCCGCACGGCAACTCGAGCTTGACGTCATCTCTCCAGACACCAACGGGCTTGCAGAACAACTGGAAGAGCGGTGGGGAAGGGCGGACGCTGACCGTGTACTCGTCGCGGTGGGAAGCCGAGCGGTCTTCGAGGATGGATTCAACTTCGCTGCCGCCGGGGGACGTGTCCTCCTGTTCGGTGGTCTTCCCAAGGGGGATAAGGTCTGTGTGGACGCATTCAAAGTACACTACCGTGAGATCAGCCTCGTCGGTAGTTTCGGCTTCAACCTGCGCCAGTTCCAGCAGGCGGTCTCTTGGCTGAACGACAACTCATCCCTGGCTAAACGGGTGATCACCCATAACGTTCCTTTCCCCGAACTTACGCGCGCCTTTGAACTCGCCAAGGATGCAAAGGAATTGAAGATAGTAGTCGACTTCGCCGAGCAAGAGGAGGATCAATGATGCGCAGCACTCAGCCCTCGTTTGAAGAGGAGCGCAAGGCTCTGCCGTTCCTCATCCCCGCGCTTCTCGTCCTGTGTTTGATCAGTCTGTACCCATTGATCCAGGGTATATCCCGGATGTTCTATACTTACCAGGCGTTGACGCAGAAGACCGTGTTTGTCGGCCTGCAAAACGTTAAGCTTCTCTTCAGTGACCATCTCTTTCTGCGTGCATTCACCAACAGCCTGGTCTGGACAGGAGTGAGTGTCATAATGCAGTTTATCCTCTCTTACTGGCTTGCCACGATGCTCAACTCCCGGTTCCTCCGCCTGCGCCGGATGTTCAGAGGGATCACCATCATCCCGTGGGCGCTGCCGCCCGTGGTCATCGCGCTCATGTGGCGCTACATATTCCTGGGGAACGGACCGTTGAACATGTTTCTGCACTCATTGGGCGTAGCTCATCCGCCCAATTGGCTCACCGAACCGCGGCTTGCCCTGTGGACGTGCATCATCGCCAACATATGGATGGGCATCCCGTTCGTCACGGTGATGCTCCTTGCCGGATTGCAGACAATCGACAAAAACCTCCTCGACGCCGCGGCGATCGACGGGGCGAACTACCTACAAATGCAATATCGGATCATCATCCCAAGCGTCAAGAAGGTAATTCTCATCATCCTCACGCTGGAAACCATCTGGACGTTCAATATGTTCGATATCGTCTTCGTCCTCACCAAGGGGGGACCAGGAAACGCCTCATTGACTCTTCCTCTTTACGCCTATGAAAACGCATTCATGTACTACCAACCGGGCTACGGGGCCACGATCGGGATGTTCATACTCCTCTGTCTGCTCACGGTGGTCGTCCTTTACATCCGGGAGGTGCTCCGATGAGAATGCACCCGCTGAAGCAGATTCTGTTGCACATCTTTGTGATCATGTTCATGATCCTGCTCATCTTTCCGATGGTTCTCCTTCTGTTCAACTCGTTTAAGTCGGAAGCCGAGATCTTCGCCGCCCCGATGGGGGTCCCCAAGTCCATCACGTTCAACAACTACGCGAAAGTCCTAACTCAATCGACGTTTCTCATTAACTTCAAGAATAGCGCTTTGGTGGCGTTCGCGACCGTCTTTCTATCCATGATGGTCTCCGCACCGGCCGGGTATGCGCTGTCCCGGTTCAAGTTCCGCGGGCGGACCCTGTTTTCCGTGTGGCTTCTCGCCACCCAGTCCTTCCCCGGGATCATCATGGTTCTCGGACTGTTCGTCATGCTCAGAACGTACCACCTGTTGAACACCCTGCCCGGACTCATCGTGATGTACACCAGCTTCAGCATGCCGTTCAGCATCTGGCTCCTCAAGGGATACTTCGACAAGATCCCGGTTGCGTTGGAGGAGGCAGCCCGGATAGATGGATGCAGTCGAGCACTCTCTCTTGTGAAGATCGTCTTGCCGCTTTCCGTCCCTGGCCTGCTCGCGGTGGGGACGTTCTCGTTGCTCCTTTCGTGGAACGAGTTCTTCTTTGCGCTCGTTATCATGCGGGACAACGCGCATTACACCCTGCCCGTCTTCCTGGCACGGTTCATGGGCTCCGGCGGGGTGGTACAATGGGGTCCGCTGAGCGCCGCCGCGCTCCTCGCATGCATCCCTGTTCTGATCCTGTTCATACTGGGACAGAAGTACCTCGTCTCCGGGCTGACAGGAGGGGCGATAAAGTGACGCGCTCCGAACGAGTGGGGCTGATCGTTCACCCCGCTGCTGGCCGAGGAGAAGAGGCAATCAGGGAGATATTGCCCGTGCTCCTAGCAACGATTAAGGCAGAGACCATATTCATAGTCACGGGCACCCTCGAGGCCGAGATCGCCGAAGAAATGGGGATACGGTTCACGCCGGTGGAGCTTCCCTTTTCCTGCGATTTTTCCGGCATCACCAGCGCATCTGACGTGATGATCTCTCGTGGAGTAGACACGATAGTCGGCGTCGGAGGAGACGGAACCCTATGTGCTATCGCCAACTCGATCATCGCCCATGGAGGAAAAGCACGCCTCATCGGGATCGGCGCCGGTTCCTCCAACGTAGGTCCGCTTGTGACAATACGCGGGGAAGACCTGAAAAAGCTCGATCTCGAGCACCTCAGCGAGCAGGCGATCCACGGAGTCGTTGTAACAGTGAACAAAGCTTTCAAAGGGATTGCGTTCAACGATGTCACGTTCAGCAACATCTTTTTCGGAACGAAGGACGGCAAGCGGGTCGATCTCGATGCATACGCGATCTTCGACGGTGTGCGCCGCGAGGTTGAGCCACATTCAGTATGCGGAGAAACGACAAAGGTCTACAAGAACGGTCGGCTTATGATCGACGCCAGCGT
>QMYR01000138.1 GCA_003662765.1 Candidatus Thorarchaeota archaeon | reverse complement strand
CGATACCGCTAAGTTTCTGCTCTAGCACAACGGCTCCGTCCTTGGCTATCAGAGAGCTTGCGTAGTCAATGACCTCGTCTTTCGAGGCCAGATGTTCACCGAATATCTTCACACCCTTTCCGCCCGTGAGCCCGTCCGGCTTCACAACGGTGTTCTCCAGACCTAGGGCTTCAATCAGGTCCATGATGTCTGCCCTTGATCGTGCGACACCGAACTGCGGGTTCGCCCCGGGAGCCACATCAGACAGAAGCTGCCGCGCGAATACCTTGCTTGTTTCAATTCTAGCAGCAGTCTTGTTTGGCCCGACGCAGGGAACTCCTCTGCTCTCGAGGAAGTCCACAACGCCCGCAGCTAGAGGAGCTTCAGGTCCTATCACCGCGTAGTCGACACCATCCAGTGACGGATATGATGCGAAGTCCTCAAGAGGGCCAATGGAGACCTCCCTTGAGATTCCCGCGATTCCCGGGTTGTTCCTGCTCATTCGCGCCACGAGCTCGACATCTGCGGCATGAAGTGACGCGGCAATTGCATGTTCTCGCGCACCGTTTCCCACCAGCAATACTCGTGTCATGAGATCTCAACCTCGTATTCGGGAATCGACACTCTGCCTCTGTCGCTCTCCTCCACGGAGCCTATGTGGTATGCATCATCCAGCTGTGACAGCGTTTCGAGTGAGCGTTCAACATCATCCTCCGGAACAATGACAACAAGCCCAATCCCCATGTTGAATGTCGTGAACATCTCCCGCCAGTCGATTCCGCCTTCCTCTTGGATGAGCCTGAACACCGGCGGCATCTCCGGGAGTTCGGAGATCCCATAGTGGTGGCCGCCCAGCCTCAGAATCTTTCTGAATGCTGATCCCGTGATATGAGCAATCCCGCGAATGTCGACCTGTGCTTTTCTCAGTGCCCTGAAATGTGGCACGTACACAGTCGTGGGGCGAAGTAGCTCCTCGGCCAGCGTGCATCCCCACGGTAGGGTGTCATTCAGACTGTACTCTCTAAGGAGGACCTTCCTAGCTAGAGTAAACCCGTTCGAGTGAAGACCGTTCGACCTGACTCCAATGATTGCATCCCCCGGCCGGATGGCAGAGCCGTCGATCACATCTCCGGGCGATGCCACGCCTACCGCAGTTCCAGCTAGGTCGAGAGCCAGGGGACCGTGACCCGAGATAATCTCTGGCAGAATTGCGGTCTCCCCACCCAGAATAGGTATCCCACACTCTCGGCATGCCTTCAGGATGCTCTCGCCTATCTGTTTGAGAGCCCATGCCGGGAGAGGTGTCCTACAGGCGAGATAGTCCACAAAGGCCACGGGCTCGGCGCCCACGCAGATGAGGTCATTGACGTTCATTGCCACGCAGTCCTGTCCTATGGTATCGAAACGTTCAGCCATCTGGGCGACGAGGACCTTGCTTCCAACGCCGTCGGTTGATACTGCCACGAGCATGTCATCGTTAATCTTGACAAGGTTCGCATAGTGACCGAAGTCACAGTGGACCTCGCTATATTCGAACGACTGGCGCACGAACTCTCCAAGAACAGTGAGTCCTTCGCTGACAGCAATTTCGTCAACACCAGCCTCAGCGTAGGTCCTTGGAGCCTCCGAGATCCTGTCAGCAAGACCGAGAATACGAGCGGCAAGATGCGCCGCATTCTGACCGTTGTCTATGCCGACTGTCGCCACTGGTACGCCCTTTGGCATCTGGGCCATAGAGAGCAGCGCATCGAGACCCCCAAGTGCTGCTGAGACGGGTACTCCGATAACAGGCCTGTCTGTGAGTGATGCTACAAACCCGGGGAGTGCTGCTGCCAGCCCCGCTATTGCTATGATGACCTTGGCGTCAGTTCCTTGCACTGTTGCCTTGACACGATCGGGTTCTCTATGAGCGGACGCGTATTCCACGTCGAACGCGATGCCCAGTTCTTCAAGAACGCCTGCGGCCTTCTGAACTATCCTCTCGTCGCTCCTGCTTCCTGCGATGATGAGCACGTCAACCATGTCAGTCACTCCAGATACTTGGTCAAGCCGGTTTCAAATGCTTCGACAGCCTTCTCAAGCGACACGCGGAACTTCCCAAAGTCTGCGACGCGATCCGCGACAGTCAGGCCAAGTTCGCAGACCGGCACTCCGTACATAGCCATGATCTCCAAGAACTGCGGCTGGTTGGTCTCGGTCACCTCTGCAAGATATCGGGCCGACGTTTCGGAGAAGAGCGCTTGACCCAGTGTTTCAGTCGTGCCAGGGACGGTTTCTGTGTTGAGCTTGAACCCATACTTCGAGTAGAGCGCCATCTTCATCAATGCCACCGCAAGGCCACCGCGGCCTATGTTGTTGCACGAACGAATCAGACCCGCCTTGTGTGCTTCCAGCATCGCGGTCATGGCTCTCTTCTCTGCGTCAGGACGGTACGCTGGTGGAAAGCCACGGACCTCGCCGAGTTTGAGCCTCTGGTACTCGGTCCCATTGAGTTCCGGCAGGGTTTCTCCGACAAGAAAGATGTTTGCCCAAGGCGTGCACAAGTTTCTACGGATAGGTGAATAGCCCAGTTCATAGATTCCGGCAATCATTATTTGCGGAGTGGGATTGATGCGATGAACGACACCCTCGACCTCTGACTCATTGTACAGGGAAACGTTTCCGCCCACGATTGGCAGGTCGAAGTCGTGTGAGAATCGTCCTAGCCCGCGAACAGCCTCTACAAATTGTGCATAGGAGTCCGGTCGCTCCGGGTTGCCGAAGTTCAGGCAGTCTGCAATCAGTATCGGCCTGGCCCCTGTGGCAACAAGATTGCGCAGCGCCTCGGCTGCAGAGTTGGCAGTCCCCTGCTGCGGGTCCAAGAGAGTCCAGAATGAGTTGCAGTCGCTTGTAAAAGCGAGTCTCTTGTTCAGCGGAAACTCAAGAACACCGGCATTGTCCCCTATATCGACCACCGTGTTTGCCTGGACATGTTGGTCGTACTGACTGTACACCCAAGAACGAGATGCGATGTTCACGGAGCCCAGCAGCTCTATTATTGCGCTCGCATAGTCCTCCGGTTCTTCGTACCAAGAGATGCCATGTGATCTCGGTGGAAGAGAGCCCTCCTCGCGTTCGGGGACCGGGAATCCCCCCACAAGTAGGCTGATGGGTAGCTGGGCCCTGTCCTCTCCGTTCTCAAGCACCGTATAGTAGCCGTCATCTGTGACTTTTCCGATGACAGCATGTGGCGTGTCGTTCTCACCGAGGATCTCCAGAACCCTCTCGAGTTTCTCAGGCGCTACAACGGCAAGCATTCTCTCCTGTGACTCTGATATCACTATCTCGGTGGCTGTCATGCCTGGCTCCCGTAGAGGCACCTTCTCGACCTCAACCACGACGCCCGTACCACCGTTTGCCGCCATCTCACCCGCACACGACGTGAGTCCGCCTCCGCCGAAGTCCTGTAGGCCGTCGAGCAGGTTCTCTTCCACGAGCTGCGCGAGAGTGTCAATCACGACCTTCTTTGCGAGCGGGTCTCCTATCTGTACTGCCCCTCTGTTCTCCTCCTCCTCGTCCGAGAAGGTCTCTGATGCGAAGCTTACACCTGCGATGCCATCGCGACCTGTGGTTGCGCCGAACATCACGAGATAGTGTCCTGGCGTTCTGGCACTACTCCTGACGACCTTCTCAGGTCGGACGACGCCGATGCACACAACATTGACCAAGCAATTGCCATCGTACGAGTCGTCAAACTCCAGCTCGCCACCCACCATTGGGATTCCAACACTATTACCGTAATCTGAGATTCCCCTCACGACGTTCTCGAGAAGATACGCATTTCTCGGCTTGCTGGGATGTCCGAACCTCAGGCAGTTCATCAGGCCAACAGCCTTACATCCCTGCGAGATGACATCCCGGATGATCCCACCTACGCCCGTTGCGGCGCCGTTGTACGGGTCCACCTGACTGGGATGATTGTGCGACTCCATGGCCACCCCGACGAGTACACCGTCACCAATATCCACGAGACCCGCTCCCTCTCCTATTCCGAGGTAGACTCTCTCGCCCCGAGTCTTGAAGAGATGGAACCAGCGCTTGCTGCTCTTGTAGCTACAGTGTTCTGACCATAGAACGTCGAGCATGGCAAGCTCGGTCTCGTTAGGTTCGCGTCCAAGCACCTTCGTGGCGTGGGCGATCTCTTCTTGTGTCAGCACTTTGTACCCCTCACGAAGTTCTCTAGAATCGGCAGGCCATCCGTCGATCCGAGGGCCGCTCGAGCCGCCCGCTCCGGGTGAGGCATCATACCCATGACATTGCCTTCCTCGTTGACCACCGCGGCGATGTTGTCAATCGAGCCGTTCGGGTTGGACTCCGGTGTTACATTTCCCTCTTCATCGCAGTAACGGAAGGGTATTCTCGAATGTGCATGCAGCATGCTTCGATTCTCAGGTGAGCAATAGTAGTTGCCCTCTGCGTGAGCAATGGGTATTCTCAGTACGGCGTTCTCGAGACCATCTGTGAACATCGTGGGCTCCTCCGATACCCTGAGGTACACCCATTTGCAGACAAACCGGGCCGAGTTGTTTGGCAGCAGCACGCCAGGTAGAAGCCCACACTCGGTGAGTATTTGAAATCCGTTGCAGATGCCAAGAATCGGACGACCCTCCTCGGCGAGTGACTTGACGCCTTCGATGACTTCTCCCACCGCTGCCACGGCACCCGCCCTTATGTAGTCGCCATAGGAGAACCCTCCCGGGATGACTACGCCATCGGCTTCCCTTAGTGCACTTGCGCCCAGACGGCTCGGCACAAGATACGGGTCTGCGCCCGGAATCGAGTTGAGAATACGAATCACGTCTTGTTCGTTGTTAGTGCCTGGGAATCTGAGAACGGCGATGGCCATGCTATTCCAGCCTCACCCTTGTGTTCTCCGCTATCGGATTGGCTAGGAGCCTCCTGTTCATCTCCTCCACCCGTGCCAGAAGCCGCGGAGAAACAGGAGTGTTGACCTTTATCTCAAAGACCTTCCCCATCCGTACATCCACGATCTCATCGTACCCGAGCCTGACTAGGGCCTTTCTGGCAACTTCTCCGGGTGGGTTCTTGATGCCAGACTTCGGCATTACATGGACAAGCAGGGTTTCCTCTCGAATCGGCACTTGTTCTGGATTGGCCTCGCGGATACGTTCCAGCAGTCGCTTGTATGCCTGAACTACGTCACCCTCGTCTTCGCGAAACAAGTCCTTGTCCAAAGAGCTTCTGTTCTCGTCCCACACCCTCATCGTGTCTCCAGAGATCTCGTCAGCTACAAGGATCTCACCATTTTCGGTCCTGCCAAACTCCAGTTTGAAGTCTACCAGCCTGAGCCCCACCTGCCGGAAGAGCTCGCTCAGGTAGTAGTTCACATCAAGGGTCACCCTTCTCATGAACTCGAGTTCCTCTTGCGTGGCCATGCCAAGACGCACAATAGCATCCATTGTTATCATAGGGTCATGTAGTTCATCATCTTTCAGAAAGAACTCGACCAGAGGCCGGGACAACGGACGGCCAGTTTCCAGCCCGTACCGCCGCGCGAACGACCCTGCCGCGACGTTCCTGCATACGCACTCAATGGGGAATATGCTGACCTTCTTGCAGAGAAGTTTCGTTCCCTCCAGCCGACGTATCAGGTGAGTGGCTATGCCCTTCCCCTCAAGATAGGAGAATAGGAACTCCGTCGTTTCGCACGCGACCTCGCCCTTTCCTTTGAGTACCTCACGCTTGGCCCCATCGCCTGCGGTGATCGCGTCGGTGAACTCGACTATCAGCCTCTCATCTGACTCGGGGTCGCTGAACACTCGCTTCACTTTTCCTTCGTGGATGAGTCGCACTGTCATCTCCTCACGGGGGACCAGGGTAGGTCGCGCTGGGTCGCGGCCATGCCCGATATGAATCATGTGATTGCATCATCAATCCGTCCTTCTACGACCGCAGTCGCAATGTCAATCATGCAAAGGTCGAGGGGGGACTCGATTGTCCTGTTGAACTTCAACGAGAGTCTTCTCATCTCAGGGCTTGTCGGGCCCACACAGGGCGCGCCGGGGACACGAGGGCTAAGATCAAAGACCACAAACTCAGACTCTTCGGTCAGCGCTCCTTGGAGGCTGAAGAGGCCAATCATTTTTGGTGGAAAGTGTTTCCTCACCCCCTCAAGAAGCTTTTCCGCGGCCTCGTAGACCAGCGGTTTCTTGCTCTCGCGCATTGTGATGCCCTTGTGTCCCACTTCCTCGTTGACTATTGGGACGGTGAGGGCCAGCTGGTCGCGTGCGGGCAGATTGAGCAGGCCTGATAGGTTTGTCTGGATTCTGTCGTCGAAACCCACCAAGTCAAGATTGCCAAGTTTCTCACTCATTGCGTATGCTTGGAAGTTCGCGTTGAACCTCGGCGCAAGGATGAACTCCTCCACTGTGGCGTTCTGCAGGTCCTCCCGAGATATCACTCCCTCGCGAATGAGAGCGTCAGCCCTCTCTCGGAACTCATCGGTGTTTCTTGCGTAGAAGAATGCTCTTTCCAGAGGCCGGCCCTTTTGTTGCACCTTGACAATTACCAGCCGATCGATGTTGTCAGGGTCTACAGGTTTCGGGGTCCGTATGCCTGATTCTCTGAGGAGCCAGTACTGATCACGAGGCGTGCCTCTCTCCTCGACCCGAAGTATCCACCGATTTCCGTAGATGGGAATCCTGAACTTCTTCTCGATGTTGTCATATCCGACGTAGACCGAGAAGGAGCGGTTAGGAATCCAGATTGTGTTGAGTTGCTCAAGCTGGTCCTGCACATCGTCATTGATCATGTCGCTGAATCTGTCAAGCACAATGATGTGGTCGTACAGGTGTCGGTCGTAGACCTCATAGAGCCGCTCTCTTCCCCTCTGGCACACCACGACGGTTTCGAATCCGTGAGCCTTGGCAGCAATCCCAATCTCCTCGGCGCTGTGCGAGCCAATCATTCCTATTGTAGGGCGGTTCATGTCAGTGCCTCCTCGAGTCTACCCTGCTCCATCAGCTCTCTGATCTCACGAGCGAT
>QMYR01000137.1 GCA_003662765.1 Candidatus Thorarchaeota archaeon | reverse complement strand
TGTCCTTTTCACCTGAACCAACAACATCAATGTATTGAGGCATTTCGGGAATTATGGTGGGGCCGTCCGAGTCAGTATCGGAGATATTGTTGCTAGCGCGTACGTTGTTGGCAACGCCAGCCATGATGAGAAACAATCCAAAGAATGCAACTGTCATTTTTCTCCAAGTCATAGCTCTCACCATTCGCTCCAACTATTGCAGACATCACCAAATGTTTGTATGGTAACAAAACATTTGACCTTTGCCTTATTGCCCCCTTCAGGGCCGGTGATGAAAATTCGAACGGCGACCCTCTTGCCTGTGTGCTTACCCTCTGCAAGGCCCTTGATGGCTCCGGAGAAGATCCCGGAGACCGTGTCTGCCTTGGCCTCGACTATGTGGAAGTTCCGCGTCGCGAAAAATGCCTTGATCTTCGAGAACAGCACCCGGGGATTCCAGTGAAGCACCAGCTCGTTGCGGGTTACGTCCATGTCTCGAACTACGGAGTCAAGCTGATCAAGTGTGGATTCCAGGGGCAGCAGAAGGTCACAGACCGACCGAATGATAGGGTTCTACATGGGAGTTCGTGGTGCAGCGGCCTAGCAGAGAATATTCCGACCCAGTACGTGTGTCACAGCCCCTTCGGATACTTTTGAAGTTTGGTTGTTCTGTACACAGTGATAACGAGGAGGTCACGACCTTCTTCCCTGAAGACAACGCGCAGCATCGTGTCGCCTTCCATTACTTGGGCTACCCTGTTCCCATAGTTGTCCGGCACCACAGAGTTGGGTGAATCGATTGCGCGGATCACTGTATCTCTACTTATGCCACGTTGCTTCATCCGCTCAAGGGAGTGTCTTGTGAACAGTATCAAAGTGCCGCGACCTCTGCCACCAGCTCCTCGTGACTGAGCCGAATCAACCTGTCAAGGTCGAGCTGGCGTTCTGAGTAGGAGAGCACCTCAATGCCCAGCACATTCCCTGTTTTGTCGAAGTCCACGATCACACCCGGACTTATCTCCTCGCTGCTCGCGACCTCCCCGCCGCCTACGTGAAAGTAGAGCGCATCGGCTACCGGATCGTAATCAACTCGCATCCCATTTCACCCAGCCAGATGAACATGTCGATTGTTCTTCGTGATACCTTGGCACGAGCGTCAATAAAGAATTGTGGTAAGGCACGGGATTGAGTAGGTAGCCAAATGTGAGACCATCCAGAACACCACTGCCGGGTTCGCATCATCTGGAATGACCAGATTCACACTTTCTCTCTCAAGAGCCCTCTCAAAGAGGACTTCCATTTCCGGTTCAACATCGGGGCCAAGTTTTCTACCCTTGCCCAAGTAGACGCCAATAGTCGGCATGGGAATACGCAATATGGTGTGAAGCGCCCTGAAATGGGGGAAAGTTTGTACCGATGCAAGGCGTCCGCTCAGCAGACAACTCACCTACCGATGCACGCTCCGCTGACCGTCTGATTGTTGTATAGTTGTGTCCCAGCCAGAGTGTTCTGTAGGATGAGATGTGCTGTACTGTGTATGATTCCACGGAGCACGGCCCACTCCCGTGTGCAGATCCATTGCGCTGCTACCAAAGCATTGGTTGTGTAGGACATGGCATCACACAGTGCAGGAGATTCCTGACGCGGTCCATAGGAGAGTTCCCAGTCCAACAGTACAAGCCGAACAGGCTGGCCGTGCTGGCGGTCTCTCCCGCCCCTAGCGTCAGCCCTGTGAAGACTCTCCGTAGGACACTCTGAGTCCTCGTTTCAAGAAGACGGGTGTAGTGGTGACCCTCTCACAGTCTGTCCCAGAGAATTCGAGTGCAGTCACAGAACGAGATTCCAGCAAAGCTACCAGTATTGCTTGTTCTCTTCGGGTCTTGACGCACCTTGTCCCATATTGTGCTTGTCATGTGCCCGTTAGTGGCACCCATGGCTGGGTCACGTCTGCACGGTAACCGTAGCTCAGTAGAGAAACTCGTGTTCACCAACAACGATCTTTCCCGGCTTCTCATTCTTGCGGGCTCGCCTGAGCTCGATGAGATTCAGCACATTGTAACCGCGAGCCAGCAGGAATCTTATGATCGCCTCATTGTTCGGATGCACCCAGTTGTAGACCGTGTCGCCACCGAATTCCTCGACCAGATGCTCTGCCTTCTCGTAGAGTGCTGAGGCCACACCTCTCCGACGCTTGCTCGGCACGACGTATAGTGACTCAGCCCACACCACGTCCTCATCGATTCTGCAGACAAGATATCCAATCAGCAGGCCATCCTCCACAGCAACGAAGATTGGGTAGCGTCGTTTCACGTAATACCTCAGTTCTTCGCGTGCTGAGTCAAGATCAAGCCTGACCTCTTGCGACCTCAACTCACCAAGAGACTGTCTGAACTGCGCAACTAGCCGGACAACTTCCTCTTCATCGATAGACTGATACTCGCGGACTATTGTCGCCATGACCAATGCACTCCGTAGATACCCTGACAGTACCTCTCGCAATTGACGATGCGGCCTGCCTGTCCCTTCTTATACATGCTGCTTCTCGCGGCCCTGTGCGAACAGTAGCCTCCCTGCACACCCAAAGTAGTACAACCGCCCGATGTTGTAGGTGAGCACCTTGACTAGGAGCTCACGCTCCTGTTGCGCCTTGCCCCGTGAACTTTGACACCTTGTGAAGCGGAGCCTCATCGTCCTGAAGGCGGTCTCCACGAGGCTCCTGCGCGCGCAGCCATGGGTGTCTCTCCACCCCTCCGGGTCACGCCGGTACTCCATGACCTGCTCCCTGTAGCCACGGTGCCCCCGGGGCCCTCCCGCTTGGGTACCTCTCCGGCTTGACGGCCGGGCGTGCGCCTATGTCGTGGACATACTACACGTTCTTCCTGAAATGGCAATGCCCCGTCGGCGTGGACGTACTCCAGCGATCTGTGACGCACCCGTTCCAGAAGCGGTATGAACTCTTTCGCGATGCCACTAGGGCGTGTCCTGACCGTCACCGCGACGAACGTGAGGGTGTCTGCGTACACCACTGCGTGTAGGGCCATGAAACACCGTCTGAGTGTTCTCTCTATGCACACGGCGATGTGCCTGGGCGGTGGCCATCGTCGCGCGATGAGGCTATACATCTCGTGAAAGAGTTGAGGGCCGATCCCTGTGAGGGCCTGCTGGAGAGTGGAGTAGCTGGGTGGTCTGGAGAAACCCACGCGCTGAGGGAGGAGGGGTCTGTGGTGGAGTTGAGCGACGAAGTCCCTGTAGCAGAGTTCTGAGTTGAACTTGAGAACGAGGAGGACGTAGAGCACGGGGAGGGGGAACAGTGGATGCCGCCTCCGGGCGAGAGGTCTGTGCAGGAAGGATATTGCTAACGTTGATAGGGGTGTTAAGGAGGAACTGGGGGTGACGAGACCTTGCTGAGTCACATGTCGTACAGTAGTCTATGAGTCATGTGACCCAGTCAGTCTGGTCACAATATTTTGCACTATCCGACCCATCTGTCACACAGATCCAACTGGCCCACACATCTCATACGCATTTGCTCTCACGTGTACTCAGGCTGGCATTCTCGTGGGAAAAGAGATGGAGGAGAATGTGTTGGCTATCGAGTGTGTAAGAGAGATCTTGTCGGGCGGTCGACGTCGTAGCCTCTTGAAAATCGAGTGTGCCCTGCTTGTGATTGCGGTGCTATCTCCGTTATGGGTCATGCCGCTGTCAACGCCTGTGTTCTCGGATGTGGTCGTGGTCATGCATCATGACAGCGCTGTGAACACGGCGGTTCGCACCATCACGGAGAACGTGCCAGATGTACAAGTGATGGAGTACGGCTCGTTGGAGTATCCCTGACCATTCACCGAGCAGTCGGAAGAGTAGTCTGGGTGTCACATGGCCATAAGGACGGTATCCTCGTTGGTAGGCAAGTTATCAGTTGGAGCACGTTCAGCACTAGGATTGAAACGAGTCCGGGAAAGGATATAGTCTTGGCATGCGAATCTGGTGAGATAAACAAGTATGTGCCATTCTCACAGGTCATGGGCATTAGGGGTGCTGTGGATGCAACTCTTGGAGGTCTGCTTGCCACTTATCTTCTTGAGCCATCCGAAGCGGTCTTGAACAGCATTTTCGAGAGAATTTCGGGACTACTCTCAGGACAAGTGTTGCCACAGTTTCTTGCACCGTTCGATGTACAGATAACCAGTTGGCTAGATTGGACCGGATTGCACGGAAGAGTAACAGTAATGGCAAATCTGCTTGATCTCTTGCTCTACGCGTGTCTTGCAATTGTCGTTGTCGTGTTTGGGACAATATGGGACGGAATAGGCGTGATGCTTGACTCTTTCAACATAAGTTTTGGTAGCGTACTCTTGGACTGGATATGGCCGGTTCTCATCAAGCCATTCCTTCAGGTCCTGCTTGTTGGAATAACTGGTGCCCTAGGTTCGGTGATAGCGGCCATTAGTTCCGCGCTGAAGGCGATGATAACACTATACATCCTCACCTTTCTGAGTTCAGCACTTACTTATGTGATTTCACAGCTCATAGGAGCATTCCTTGCGCTGTTCGGCAATTCATGGCTAATGAATACGATTAATGCTGTTCTAGTCCGTGCAATAGAAGACAAAATCACAGGTCCAATAGCTCGAAATTTAGCCCTCGCCCTTGGAGGCTTGAGTTCGAATGTAGACCTGAAAAAGGCAATTGATGCACTGGGAGTTCATATGATGTATGCCATTCTTATCTCTGGACTTGAGAGCATATTCGATTGGTTTGCCTATACGTATGCATCATTCTTTACGAGATACAGCATCTTTGAATTCTAGAAGTGGTTAGAAGAAAGCAAGAGCTGGAGGACACATCTTGCCTGTAAGTGAAAAGTTCAAGGACGCTGTCAGAAAAAGCACAAAGGCATGGCAAGAAAGGGTGCTCAAACGGTATGTCCCCACCGCGAAGCTTGCATCCTTGGACCTCGATAACACGATGATAGTCCGTCAGAGAATAGACTCTCTGTGGACCGGTCTGGGCCACGATCGCGTTCGTGCTGAAGCGTGGACTATTGAACGTGGGAAGCACAGCGGTGAACGATGTCTTCTCATTCTAATGAACCCGTCAATCTGGGATGCTGAGAGCGAGTGGGAACTCTCGTTGAGAAATGAGGAGTTCACTGTGTTGGATGCAGAGGGAGTGTGTTTTCAGACCATTGTCAAGTACGTCGAAGGGGAGGATGTGTCAACAACAAGAAATGTGGTTGAAATTCCAACAAAGAACAGTTGTACCTATTATGTTGACACATACACCTATGGAGGATTGTTCTGGACGAAGCCGCCTCCGCTGGTTGAGGCTATAGGTGAGCCTGCAAAGTATGTAGTGCATGACGAAGAGGGGGCAAGATGGTTTGCTCCCATCAGCAGAGTTGGTAGATATTCCCTTGAACTCACAGACCATCAGAAACGGGTCGTCCTAAAGATTGGCGGACGCTCTCTCAAGGAAGTTGTGTGGCAAAGTTTTGGAACCCGGACATTCGGACCGAAACGTCGGCTACTAATACGACACCTTGACAAGAGTGTTCCTAAGGAGGTGGTGCTCTTTCTAGCAGCCTATGTGAACATATAGTTGAAAAGAGAACGGAGTGTCCAGCGACTAGTAGGGGAGGTAAAGAAAGAAATGCAGGAGGTTTCGGGACTGTTTCCAATTGTCCTGTCCCGATCTTCTTGGATACTCGTGCTCCCATCTGTTCTCGGGATGCTTTTCTTGTATGCCCTTCGTGAAACTGGCCCAATACTTGGAGGATGGGGCAGTTCGTCAGGTATTCACTCTTAGTGACAAGATTGATGCTTTTATTGGAGGCTATTTCGTCGACCGGTTGCTGACTGGTCAGATAGATTCATCGATGGCAGCGGCAAAACGGGCAAGACAGTTGGCTCATGACCCCTCGATAGGTGAATATCTGTACTGGTCACCGATGGAACAGACATCGTTTGCAATCGATGCTGGTATGCTTCTTGGCTCACAAGAAGTGGCACCTTCGGGTTCTAGTGTGCCACCAAAGGAAATGAGGAGAGTAACGTATCTTGCCGGTTAGCGAGAAACTCACTGATGCTGTCAGAAGAAGCACGGAAGCGTGGCGGGAGAAGATGCTTAGACGGTATACCCCAACGGAAAGACTGGCATCTCTGGGCCTCGATAACACTAGGATCGTTCTTCAGAGAATAGACTCTCTGTGGACCAGTCTGGGTCATGATCGGGTCCGTGCAAAGGTGTGGACAATCGAGCGACAAGGGCATAAGGGCGAACCCTGTCTTCTTATGCTAATGTATCCGTCAATCGAGGATACTGAGGAAGAGTCGAAGTCTACAATGAAGGACAAGAAGTTCACAGTGCTGGAAGCAGAGGGGGTGTGCCTTCAAACAGCGGTTCGGTATATCGAGGGGGAAGACATCTCAACAACAAAGAACATGGCGCAAGTTGCGACAGGGGATGGACAGACCTACATTATCGATATGTACACTTACGGACTCATGGTGACACCACCAGTGGCCAAGGAACTTGGCGTACCTGCTGCAGTTGTGGTGAGAGATCAGGAAGGCGGTAGATGGTTTGTTCTAAAGAAAAACTTTCACCATAATCTCGAGTTGGTCGATAGGGAGAAGCGGCCTGTTCTAGAGGTGGGCGGGCTGTCTCTTCGGGAGGCCCTCTGGCAGAGTCTGGGGAGCCGCACATTCGGGCCACGACGGAGACTACCAATCAGACACCTTGACAAGGCCGTTCCCAAGGAAGTGGTGCTCTTTCTCGCATCTCGTGCTCTCTATCTCTAGATGCTCGATTCAGAGTCGCTGAGAGAGCCTCCGATTCCGTGGGGGATGAACCAGGGGGGACGGACATAGTGTAGGTGGGTGTAGACTACACTACTCTTACAAAAGGGGCTTCGTAATGAGCTTGGTAGTGAAGACTCGTCACCGTCATGCCGCGTACGATTGGCGCACAACAGACAGGGCCGAGTGGTTTCATGGGCATTGGTGTCTTGGTCATTTGATCTCCTTCTCTATAACGCAGTCTTGCCTGCTTTATCAACGGTACACCCCCAACTTCTCGAAGTCAACTTCTCCACAAGTTTCATACGCATTTGTTCCC
>QMYR01000136.1 GCA_003662765.1 Candidatus Thorarchaeota archaeon | reverse complement strand
CACGCCACTGGCTCTTAGGGCCTCTGATACCATAGACAACATACTCTCCCAAGAGTCAGTGGACCCTCATCTTCCTGACTGTCTATCTCCCTAAGTTGACATCTTCCAACGCAGACATATACATCGGCCGCATCGGGAGATCTAGATGGCCCTAGAAGTCATCGTGGGCTCTCCAGATAACACGGTCTATGCGTTAAATGGAGAAGATGGTTCTCTCCTTTGGAGTTATGAGTCCGAGTCTTCCTTGACTGCGCCGCCAGCATTACTCTTAGACCAAGACCGACGCTTCTTGTGGGTGAAGACGCCCCAAATAGGAAAAGACCCAAGTAGGCTATGCCAGTCCCACGCCTCTCTACAATCTCCTTTTTCGTTTCTTTCGCAGTTCTCTGCGCGCCTTGCGTTCAGCACGATTATTGTGACAAATGTATGCGCAAGGAGCGGAAATAGCAGTGAAGACTGCGATAGGAGCGCCCCATCTTGTAAACACTGCCATAATATCGATTCGTGGTAATACCCACGGACCAACTTGAATCGTTGTCGGAGTTGTGCCAAAGTGCTCCCTAATGAACTCCTTGTACCATTCAGGGACAGTATAGACTGGTTGTTCCGCAACAAAGAACTTTTCATCTAAGGCATCTGTCCTGTTGCACACACTAAGAATGTTGACTGCTGCACGACACCATTCAAAACGTTCAGTCTTTATGTCGGTCTCGTCTGGTGTGGGAAGAAACACTCCGTTCACGTGAGTCTGACACCATAGGACCCAGTTGATTAGATTTGTCATATTTATTCGATCCAGCTCGTTAAGTTCAATCATACTGAGTACAAATCGTTCTGTGTTGACAATTGTACCACCATTGACATGTCCACCTTCATCATCCCAGTATTGCAACAAATAGCTGGTAGTGTCTTCAACTCGAATTAGGTCGCTTCGCCCAAGTAACTTGAGGCTCCACAGTCCGAGAGGAACAACGTCGGGGAGGGACTCACTCGCTGGTGTGTTGGAAAAGCCTCCATCGTTTCTGTAGCAAGATAGCACAAAGGCAAGTGCCTTGTCGATATTGGCCTCATGGAGACGATGCATAAGACTGAGTGCGTGAAGTGCTGCGTAAGTAGCTATCATGTCCGAGCATGTTTCCGGAATCTCATATTTCTTGTCTAGAAAGCCTCCATCAGACCGTTGCAGACTGACAATGTAGTTGCCAATTGCCTCATAGTCCAGCAGATCACCTATTCCCAGTTTTGGAAATAATTCAAGTGCTACAGCAGATGATATTGCTCCAGGTCCAGAATCGAGAGAACTATTGACTAGCTTGTAGAATATGCTGGAGGGATTTGTGTTCACAAGTGCAGCCACGTTTCTTGTGACGTTGCTCCAGTCAAGAACACCTGTAGCACCAATCTGTTCGAATGTCTTGTAGAAATCGTTGTAGTCAATGATTGAAGGATAGTTGTTCAGTCGAGGATCGAGTGGAGTAGCACGTAGATAACAATGAAAGTAGCCACTCTCATTGTACAATGCAAGCATATAGTTGATGATTGCCTCGCGCCTAGTGATGTTCTGACCAGTCGGCATGAAATGGTTGGGGTAAGAAGAATGAGGATGAAATTCTCCATAATGGAGATTATCGATTGCTTGTGGATTCTTTCTACTGATGAAAACAGATGAAATAGAAAAAAGCAACAACTCAAACACGAGCAGTACTAGCATCTCCTTTTTCCGAAACCTCATTCCTCGTTCCCCCACGACGCAAGAGAAAGAGGGGGAAGAATCCCCCAATCATCTCCTAGTAGGGCAGCCGCCTTGGAGGGAGCCCTCCACCACCACCTCCCCCACCGTACGGCCAGTAGTATCCGGATATACTTGTATCACCCATGTGATACCAATTATGAATCGCTGTATCAAGTTCTCCTAGTAGCATCTCACATGCGACCCAAGTTGTTACTCCTGAAACTAGTTCTCCCACAAAAGCTGCCCCTACGCCGGATTCCGCAGCCGCCACAATTGCACCAAGTAGAGTACCGACAGAGGCACCTGCCACAATGGGTAGTAGGATTAAGTTGATTTCAATCTTGTCTTTCGTGCCCTGATATGCAACATCAGAGTCAAGGGTCCCTTGCCTGTCATAAGTGCCGTGGAGCTTCCAAAATGACTGATTGATTGGTGTTGCTGCTAGAATCGATACTTCGCCATGAAATGCAAGCACAATATCAATCGAAGTCCTTGATCGTAGAGCATCAATCAGGTCGGTGTCGAAATACGGCCCTGTGCCCAGTGCGTTACAGGCACCTATGTAGAGGAGCCTGCACTTGCCGTTTCTAAGATTCCAGTTCTCGATTGTATCTGGCGTAAGTGAGCCATGGTAGAGATTCAACACAGGATTATGATAATTGTGTTCATCATAGAAACCGTGTGTAGAGAGATGCATCTTTTCGTTCTTGAAAATTGCAATCTTGAAATTGCCGACCGTTGCTGTAGAATAGATGTACGTATTGATTTGAAAGCGTGAACCACATTTTTCATTGAATTCGACGAAGAGGTCTTCAACGGATGCCATCTCCTTATATAAATCGCCACTCTTTGCAGGCGTCATCAGTGATATCGGATGCCTACTATGTGCTAACTTGTGAAACGCTGAGATCCCCGCCATCTGAGAGTTGTCAGAGCTGTAACTATTACCGAAAACAATAGCTAGAGCCGCTGGCTCAAGAAGAAAAGATGTCATGAACAATGGTAGAAAGAGATAGAGCCCCAATATCTTTGTTCTTGATCTTCGTAACAAGCAGATCGTACCTCCCATCCATGCATTACACTTGTTGCAAAGAAAAAAGTGTTGAAATCTCAGGAGGATGTCAACTTGAGGCCTTCGCGAGTCGTTTGATGTGGTACAGCGCGACGAAGGACTCTATCCACCACTGCGTCTGCACAATCGTCGCATTGTGTGGCCACCTCTTGATTCGCTGCCTCAGAATACCAGACCACTGCCCACCGGCACCACGGTCCTCCATCCACCAACACTCTCGGTCGCCCCTTGCACTTCCTCAGTGGCGATGACTCTCCGAGGCGCCCTCTGTACGTCGAAGAGGGATGATGCTCTCAGGTACCACTTGCGGATGGCCCTTGGAGTGTTCTAGGACGAGGGAGGTGTTTCTGAAATGTGAGAGAAACCCAGATGATTGAGTACAATACTGGGGGCGCGGGTGTGAATATCAATACGTTGACGCTGGAACACGCCACTGGCTCTTAGGGCCTCTGATACCATAGACAACATACTCTCCCAAGAGTCAGTGGATCCTTTCCTCCTAATGCCTACCTCCTCAAGTTGACATCCTCTGCCGAATGTCCTCTCTCCTATTCCTATTTAGAGGTCGTTGTCATCGGAGCTCGACCAGATCGCTGTGCCTCTTGTTGAGCAAACCAGCTCGTATGCGCGCAGCCTTGGCACTGGGGGGTTTCGCCTACGCAGACGAGGTACTCACCTGCCGGGCAGCCACTCGCCTCTTGAATTGCATGTTTCATTCGGTCAGCGATATACTGAGCCAACAGCTCAGCAGTGGTGGCCTCAATGGGCAAGAGAACACAATCGCTCCTTGGAAAGACGTAGTGGCGATTCTGGTAGTGGACTTGCACCTCGCTGTCGCTCACGCGTATCTTCATTGCCTGAGATCTCTCAGCGAGGAGTATCCTGTGGTCAAGCTCTCCGCAGATGCTCCTGACTATCCTCTTGACATGACGGAAATCAACGACCATGCCATCGTGACACAGCTGGGATGTTATCTCTACAGAGACCGCATAGTTGTGTCCGTGCAGCGGTTCTAACCCATCCGATGTGATCACGAAGTGAGCTGCGCTGAAGGACATTCCGGGGTCCGATACGCGAACCGTGTGGGTATGTCCCATCTCATCTCTCTCCTCGTTGCTGCTCGAAGAGCTCAATCATCTCCGAGACCGTGGTCGCCTGGGTGGGGTCCTTATCGTCGCGCCACCTGCCTGTGAATCGCGGAAACCGGATTGCAAGACCGCCCTCCCCAATCTTGTCCCTGCCTGCGGGATGGATTGGACTGACAGTGATCTCATCGCCAAGGACCTCGATGACCAGACGCGGTTCGAACCACACGTCGGCCTCAATGTCAGAGATGATGCGAGGGTCGCGGGTTTCCGCTACAAGCGGCTCCAGTCGTTCCTTGAACTCTTGGAGCATCTCGTCAGTGAATCCGGTGCCAATTTTGCAGACCGTAGGGAACGTGTCGGTTTCATCGTCGTAAGCGGCCGCGAGAATGGCACCGTAGACGCCGGTACGCTTGCCGCGGCCATGAAGGGCACCCACAATGACGAGGTCTACTGAGTCGGACATCCCTTCGGTGTACGATGCCTTCAATTTAATCCAAAGCCAGCTCCGAGAGCCTGCTTGGTACGTGGAATGTTCGTGGACCGCCTTCGCTATCACACCCTCGTGGCCCGTATCCAGTGCGGCCATGAAGATCTCTTCGAGGCGCTCCGCGCTGTCTGTCACCTCCCCAGTTGTCAAACGCACGTCGCGGCTCACGTCTATTATCTTCTCCAAGATTGACCTGCGCTCAAGCATCGGCCGGCCTGTGACATCTCGGTCCTCTACATAGAGGACGTCAAAGAAGAATAGTCGAACCGGAACCTCCTTGCTCATCTCCTCAATATCCGTCTTCCGTTTCCTTCGCATAAGTTCCTGAAATGGACGCATCTCTCCGGTGCCGGGATCTATCGCAACACACTCGCCCTCTATCACACATCGCTTGGAACGCACATGCTTGCGAACGTACTCCACAACGTCAGGGTATTGGTCGGTGATTCTCTCCTGTCTACGTGAGAAGAGGACGATCTCATCATCGTCCTTGTGGACCTGTAGCCGCTCACCGTCGTACTTATACTCGACAAGTGCGCGTCCACCGACCTTCTGCATTATCTCGACCGGGTCGGACAGCTTTTTTGCAGCCATCATCCTGATTGGCCTGCCGACCTCCACAGAGATGCTACGAACCGCATCTATTCCCTTCTCTGCCAACAGACGCGCCACGTACCCAAGGTCGCTGCAGACGTTGAACGCCCTCTCGATATCCCCTCGGGTTTCTCTGCCACCCGTGAATGCGATGGCCAGCGCATCAATCATGCCCATGTGACCAAGTCCCAGCCTGAGGCTCCCAGTCACAGTACGTAGAATATACTTCGCCTCTAGGGGCTGGGCCTCACTCAACAGGCCCACCAGCAATGAAACCTTCTCTCGGCTGCTGCCCTGTCCGGAGGCCTTTGCAGTCTGGTACAACGTGTCGAAGACGCGGTTGACAGTGAGCTCATCGGCCCAGAGGGTGGCTTGGACGCTCTCGCTGAGCAGCTCCTCAGCCGCAGCACCTATGTCGCCCAATGAGCGCAACAGCTCATGGACCCGCTTCTCGGGCACAGAGGCCGCCGAGGCAACGACCTGAACGGCCATCTTCTCTGCGATTCCAATCTCGGGTTCGCCCTTCCAGTCCGGGAAGAGCTTGCCCATGGTGAGCGCTATCACACGGTCAATCTCAGCGGCCTCGGCCTCCTTGAGAACCTCTGCGAAGATAGCAATCTTGTCAAGCGCCCCTGAGGTCGACTCAATCTCCTCATAGGCACGGGCGAGCCGTTCGTATCGCATTGACTTGCACTCCTAAGAATGTCGCTCACCACATTCTTTATAAACGCAGTCAAGGGGGGTCGTGACTCAGACAGCCAGACACGGTGAGCGACTGTTGGGAAGCATTAGACCTCGATACATCAAGAACGCTGCGAGAGCACTGCTGCAGCACTATCCAGACGAGTTCACAACTGATTTCGAAACAAACAAGAGGCTCGTCGAGCAATACACAGATGTCGAGAGCAAGAAGGTCAGGAACAGGATCGCCGGCTACTTGGTGAGGCTTGTCAGAACCCGGATGAGAATCGAGGCTGAGATGGCCGAGGACACAGAAGAGGCGGGCGATGCAGAATAGCGTGGCAGCCCTGGTATCAAGCAAGTACTCAGTTTCGAGCAGCCGATGACGTACTGAAAAAGAGCTGAACGCTGCCAACTGGCTGTTTCCATTTCATTCGTGCTGAATACGGCTTGGTCCAAAGAGCCTGTTATGATTCTGCATTCTTTTCTCATTGATTACCGTGCAAGTCATCAGGTCAAGTATCTTCTGTCCATACCTGAGGTATAGACCACACCTTATCGGGCGAAGGTATCTGTGACTCCAGTTCGAGCATCTTCTTGCGGACAGAACCAACACCATGGTAGAGATTCTTCGTTCTACGCACTACATCCACGCGGTGGAGCTTGTAGAGATTAGTCCGAATGCTGTTTAGTGAGATTGTCGTTCCGTATTCCAATTGGAACTGGCTTCTCAGTGTTTCCCGGCTTCTCGGGATAGCAGCCTGTGTGTGTATTTCGTCGTAGTATACAATGTTTGCGATACGGACTATCCGTTCAAGATTGCCAAGCGAAACAACGTTGCGCAAGTACGAGTATCTGTGTTTGAGAATCTCCGAGAATACAGCGAGAGTCAAGTCATCAAATGACGAGGTGGTTTCTAGGATTGATGTGAATGCGTTTCCCGGCGCGAAGCCGTCTTCGTAGGACCGCAAGAATCCCATCTCCCCAAGAAGTGCGAAGTATTGGCGTATTTTCATTTCTCTCTTGGAGCTCCGGGAGGAAATGAAGTCGCTTAGACGGGCCTGGCCATCCTCATACAATGCTAACAAGATCTCATATACCGGGTTGAGGGCAGTTGCCACCTCAGGTAGCCTTGCGATTCTGTCTGAAGACGCAGCCATAAGTAAACGCTCAGCATACGACCGCCATTGATCGAGGTACTCAGAAAGCCGGGAAACAACCTTCTCACGGGTCGTCGTCAGGTCTCGGTTTAGCCTCATCTGTTCGTTGAACACTAGGAAGCCGAGGGGCTTTATCTTCATGAAGTACAGCTTCCTTTTCGATTCTAGATCATCTTGAATCACTATTGGATAGTCAGAAAACAGTTCCACAATCCACAGCTTCCTCCGGGAGTCGAACTGCGGCTCGCCAGCCCTGACTAGGTTTCCATAGTGAGTCAGTGTATGCTTTGTCACTATTTCTTGAACGTTCATTCTCTTTCCACCTCGAAGTCTGGAATCTT
>QMYR01000135.1 GCA_003662765.1 Candidatus Thorarchaeota archaeon | reverse complement strand
CGTTGGGGCGATCGTCACCCTTGTTGGGCGCGGGTATGCGCTCAACCGGGGAGGAGACTACGAGGGAAAGACCAAGCTAGTATACGAGGCACTCGTTGCTGGAAAGGGAACGCTGGTTAAGGTTAATGAGATGCTATAGAAGGCTGCTTGGCGTTGCACGCAGGCTGCGAAAAGAGGTTTCTTTCCATCGATTGGTCTTGTGTGATCCGCGAACTCCGCGCTTAGCTAGAGCCTTTCTCTTCATTACCATAGCCTGCGCAATGTCACCGATCGACATCATCCCCGATTTCCTTCCGGTCATCGGACATCTAGACGATGCGATCATAGTTCCGTTGCTGGTGATCGCAGCAATGCGATTGGTCCCATCGGAGGTCATTGAAGACTGCCGACAACGGGCTCTGCGTGGATGAGCCAGTCTGGCCAATTTATGGTCACGCCATTGCACCCTGACTCCACAGCCCACAGCGCATCAGCGATTGAACTGACATGGTGTGCTCTCACTTCGGGGAGTATTTCATTTGCGGCACTCACTCGCTCTTGATCTACGCCGTCCGTTCGGGGACAGATCTGAAAGAAGCCAGATTCAGCAGCGTGTTGGACGTTCTCCGGTGTCAACTGCGCGACCAGCCAACCGACGCGCAGGTCTGGGTTGAGCCTTAGCATCTCCTCTAGCAGATGAAAGTACTTCGAGGTTACTATTATCCGCTCTTGAAGATGATGGTCCAAGATCACTCTAAGCAGCGCCTCTGGCAGTGCCGGTGCGTTCTCCTTCATCTCCACGTGGTAGGTGAAGCGCTCTCCGAACACGCAAAACAGTGTATCAAGACGCATCATTCTCTCCCCTCGATAGAGATATGGTGAGAACCACGCCCCCATGTCGAGCGCCGCTAGAGCCATCGCTGTGCGATCACAGACTTTCACTCCTGGATGCCCAAAGCGATCGAGCGACTCGTCGTGACATATCATCAATTTCTTGTTCTTGGAGAAGCGAACGTCCAGTTCTACCTCGGTTGCGCCCATTCTCTCAGCAAGGAGAAATGACGAAAGGGTATTCTCCGGGGCGTATCCCGATGCTCCCCGGTGGGCTATGATACGAAAGCTCGGGGGTACCACTATCGGGAGCTGTGGCATGTTCGTTCCTCCTGGGGAAAACGGGCCGCACGGGCATTGGATGCTGTGCGGCCCGGATCATAACTACCGGGTATCCAGGCCCTACGGGGCAATGCTCAGGTAGAAGTCCGAGTAATTGAACGCGTTGTCGTACACGTATTTGGAGTCCGTGATCCACAGCTTAGCCTCGGCAAATGGAGGAATGCTGAAGAACTTGACTTGTAACGGCTCGATATCATCTCGCGCAGCATAGTCGCCAATCTCGTTCCACGGCCAGTAGCCCTGTTCCACAAGATATCGAATCAACAGCTTCCCAGCGTTTGGATGCGGGGCCTTGGCCGACAGTGCAAGAACGGTCGGATACGCCACGCCGAACACCGGATCAAGATCAAGTATCGCCGCGCTTGCATAGCTTCCCGTTCCACAGGGGTCTACGCCGTACTTGCGCAGCTTGCTGAACGTCGTAAAGCCAATTGGAGGTGTCCCCGTCTGCTCGACGTCACCGACACCCTTCGCGCACTTCGATGTTGAACTCATCGTGACAGGCTCGTTCTGGACGAAGCGGTAGAACCACTCTTCGCCAGCATCCTTCATACCGGGCGAGAGAGTGATCGGCTCGCCAAATTCTCTCTCGTAAGCTGCAGCCATCTCTTCGGGATGGTTGATGATTGTCTGGTAGATCGCCGCCTGTACTCCAGAAAGGGGATCGGGCGTGAGGACCATTCCCTTCCACTCAGGCCGAGTAAGGTCCCAAAGGCTATTGATTGGTGGACCATCGGGGTTGAGTGCGGCGTTGTAGATCACGACGCGGCTTGACCAGCGCTGCACGAGGAACGGATCCATCTCGTTCTTGTCAAGGAATGGTGCAACCGTGTCTGGAATGAAAGGAACAACCTTACCTGCCGGGAGTAGCTCACCCTTCAGAAGGGGGTCGTTGTTTCCGTAGAGGACGTCAACCGCGTAGACACCGGCATCGTACTCACGGCTGAACTTGTCTACCTGATCGGACGAGTTCATGTCGTACCATTCAATATCGATCCCGTACTTAGCCTTGAACTCGTCAACGATGTCTCCCATGCGTGATGAGACCGAGTAGATGACAACAGTTCCCTCTTGTTTCGCTGCAGCTTCGATTGCTGCCCAGTCCTGCTCAGCAATAGCAGTAAACGTAGTAATCAACAATGCTATCGCAGCAATGACTAAAATCCAACGTGTTTTCATGCCATACCTCCTTGCTGATTCTGTCCTGATCCCTGACTTACTCCCAATTTGTATTAATAATCACCTCCTGTTCTTTGTGATCTCGTTATGTGGAAGGGGCCACCAATTCTCCGCCCTCCACTTCGTAGTAGTTGATGGCCGATGCATCGATGTCGACCCACACCTGTTGGTCCATATCCAGCTTCAGCCCAGGGCCCATCCGAACTACCAGGGTTGTGTCTCCCCGAACTACATGAACGAACACCTCAGGCCCTGCGGGAAGAACCGCATAAACGCTGAATTGCACGGTATCCGGAGCTCCATCGGTGTGAAGCGTGATATTCTCTGGGCGGACTCCAGCAATCACTTCCTCTCTGTCGGGAAGCCACGCTGCAGGGATGCTAAAGTCCTCCATCTGCAGGCGATTCCCTGTTGCATCTGAGAAAGGCCTCGCTCGCAGTAGATTGATCCTAGGTGCTCCGATAAATTCGGCAACAAACAGATTGGCTGGAGTAGCATACAGTTCTTCTGGGGGGGCGATCTGCTGGATGACCCCCTTGTCCATCACGACCACTCGGCTAGCCATCGTAAGGGCTTCCGTCTGATCGTGTGTTACGTAGACGGTTGTCGCGCCGGCGTCGTGGTGGAGCCTTTTCAGCTCCGACCGCATATCCAGCCGTAAGCGTGCATCGAGATTGGACAGCGGCTCATCCATCAGGAAGACCGGCGGCTGGTTGGCAAGCAAGCGAGCTAGAGCAACACGCTGCTGTTGTCCTCCGGAAAGCTCGAATGGAAAACGTTTCTGCAGGCCATCCATCCCCAGATCAGAGAGGACCTGATCGACGCGGCGCTTGATCTCAGTGTGGGACATCTTCTTTAATTTCAATCCAAAGGCGATGTTTTCAAACGTGTTCATATGTGGCCACAGTGCGTAGCTCTGGAATACCATGTCCACATTGCGCCGCCCGGGCGGGAGGACAATGTCATCATCCGATGAGAATACAGTCTTATCCCCAATGACAATTCGTCCCTCATCAGGTTGCTCCAACCCGGCGATGCAGCGAAGTAGAGTTGTCTTGCCACATCCAGACGGGCCAAGGAGGACGAAGAACTCACCGGGTTCAATCTCCGCGTTGACGTGATTGATGGCCACTACTTCGCCAAATCGTTTGACAAGCTCCGAGACAGTGAGAAACGCGCTTGACGTCATACTAACAACCCCTCCCTAGGGACTAATGCCCTCCCTCTCTCATGCGTGACAGGCGTCCCCTTCCAAGTCTCCACACGATCAGCTCACCGACAATTGTGATCAATGTAACAAATAGAACAAGAGCGTTGCTGAGCTGTGTGATGTCATCCTCGGCGTAGCGGTAGGCCATGGTCATGAGAACCCTTGTTGATGGAGTGATGAGCAAGATGATCGGAGCCAGAGTACGCATTAGCCCGACAAACGTTACCATCATTCCGCTAACAATCCCCGATGTGGCAAGCGGGATGACGATATGCCGGAGACGATTCAACCAAGAAGCACCCTGAAGAGCTGCCGCTTCCTCCAGCTCCTGTCCAATCTGCGCGATTGCACTTGATCCGGTGCGCGTGGTGTAGGGAAGCCTCTTCACGACAGCTACTAAGACAATTAGCGCGAATGTGCCGTACAATGCCGGAACTGGACCTCGTCGCACCGCAAACATACTCAGATACATTGCTCCGAAAGCGATCCCTGGAAACAAGTATGGCAGGAACGAGATCTGATTCAGTAGTTTGGATAGCCAGCTCTTGCGTCTCCTGACAACTATGTAACCGATGACTAGGCCGACCAAGGCTGCGATGAACGAAGCAGTGACGGCAAAGCGGATACTATTCCATGCTCCTCCGAGTATGGCCGCGCTACGAAAGAGCCCCGGACTGCCGAAGGCAATCGCCGGATCGGAGGGACCAATCCAGTAGTGGAGAGTCAGATTACTCAGTCCATACTGGCCATCAATCAACATCACGGATTGATATCCGAGAAGAGCAATCGGCGATACGCCCGCGGCTAGAATGAACGCTGATACAATCGCAAAAACCGGCCAGCGCCATCTGCCTAACGGGGCTAGCCTTGCTTTGAATCCCTTGCCCCCAATGATCTCGAACTTGCGGGATCCCTTGCCCAACACACGTGTATTTAATTAGACTAGCACTGACGCCAGCACAATTAGGAGGATCGCTATGATATATCCAATCACATCGAGGCCCATCGAGAAACTGCGAAACAGCATCGTAGACAGTGTCCAGTAATGAACAGGTCCTCCCAAGAAGTAGGGAATGGCGAATCCTCCTACGGTTCTGCCAAAAGTTAGAACCAATGATGACAAGAATGCAGGCAGAACCATCGGGAACGTGATCCTGCGCATGATTGTCCACCTGGAAGCGCCCTGCAACTCCGCGCTTTCTTCGAGCTGCGAATCGACCGAGGATAGTGCTCCCGAGACTAGGATGAACGCAAACGGATAGAAGTGAATTGTCATTGCGATGATGATCGGTACCGGTCCGTAGGAGAGCCACGTCGGTGGCGGAGATCCAAACAACACCTCGAATAGGCCCGGGCGACCACCGGCAATCGGGCTCTTGAACATAGTCTCCCAGGCGAGTGAGATCGCAAACGCCGGTATGAGATAGGGTAAGGTCAGCATTGTCCGCATGATCCGGCGTCCTGGAATATCACTGCGAACGACCAGCCAGGCGAAGGTTCCTCCAAGCAAGAGCGCGGCTGCAGCGGCGATCGTTCCGGTGACCATGGTATTTGCCAGGGGCTGCCACACCATCTTGTTTGAAACGCGCCCGAACAGGACCCTGTCCCAGTGAGCGATCGTGAACTGCCCTGGGATTGCCTCACGTGAGATCCGTTGATCGCCTGGGCCCCAGGTAAATGTGCGCCAAGCAAGATTGAATAGGGGAACAAGAACGAGGTACGAAAGGATAATAATCAGGAAGATCGAGATGATAAACTCAGGGGAACGAAGCTGCCGCTTTGCCGAGTTCTTCCAGCGGGATAACGCACTACTTTGTGTAGACATTACTCACCCCTATGAGCAGGCAGCCTTTTGTAAAGTTTCGTAACTAAGAATCCTTTGCCTTGCGAACCTAATGGTTGCAATTATTCTAGCGCGCGCAACCTTGGGTGTCAAGCAGCAAGCTAATCTCTTCTTTATGATGTCATCTTGCTGTGATTGATCATTCATTTTGCCCCTGTCCGTCTTGCCTACAAGGTTCTGTATTGGTGAAGTGATCTGTAGAGAACTTGGGCGTCTTCAGGAGGCGTTCTATTTCGCTCCTAATTGCATCCACATCTTCAGATTCCAGTGGGGTCAGGTTGTCGTAGAAACCGCTCTCTCGATGCGGCAGATGAATTGCATCTCCATATTTCTGCGTCGAAGCAGAGACTGCTCGGCCGTACAGGTGAATGTGAAGGTAAGGGCCATCTGGATCTAAGACTCGCCAGTTGCCATTGTCCTGATAATTGATCCGCCCAATGTCAATTCCGCGCTTATTGAGTCCCAAAGCCATGGCTTCCCCCACAATCATTGTTAGCTTCATAAGTTCAGTTGCGAGCTCCAGGGAAAGCTCCGTGCGATCGCGAACTCTGACCTTGGGGACAATCTTGACGTGCCCCCCATCTAAGCGATCGATGTGCGGGTGTTCCGCGGCGACAATCAAGAAGTTCTCTGTTTCATAGATGAGCAAGTCCCCTTCCTCCACGCATCGTTGTCACTTGGTTGCTCCAGCGCCAAGTGCTTCAGATCTAGCTGACTTGGCCTGCCATGTCTACGCAGATGCGCAAGACACATGACTCCTTGCCAGGCGATCCTCTGTCAGTCAGTTCATGAAAGAGTGTGGCAGCCGTCTGCAAATCTATGTCCTCGCCACAGCAACCTCATGGATTCATTCATCTTAGCAATTGCAACCCTGGTTGTCAAACAAGAGATTCGATTCCCAGTATGCTAGTGCGCTGTCCGCACGGATCATTCGCTTTGCAGCGGATCACTCAACTCATGAACGATGCTGCACCTTGCCTGCGACATCAATCCCTCGTACCCTTGATCAACCCACTCCGCGAGAGGTGCGTATGTCGAGCATCAGAGAACAAGTACAGGAACGGTTTGCAAGCTTACCCCCTGGGCAGAAGGGCCTTGTGCAGAAGATCCTTTCCAACTACGAGGAGTATGTCTTCCTCACTGTTAACGAAGCTGCCAGTCTACTAAAGGTCCACAAGTCTACCCTGGTCCGCTTGGCACAGGGGCTTGGATACGACGGCTATGCAGATTTCCGTTATCAACTCCAGCTTCTCTTTCGCCAGGAGATAACACCCGGGGAGAAGCTCGGCCACAGTCTAGCCGACATTCAGGAGGACAGCCTGTATGAGCAGGTCGTCGAAACGGAAACCCAGTACTTGAAGGAATCGAGGAAGACCATCCGCACGAAAGATATCCACCGGGCGGCCGAGATGCTTCTCAATGCAAAGCGGATCTTTGTTTGTGGGACTGGTCCACAGGGCTTCCTGGCCGATCTCATGGAGTTTCGTCTTCGCCGGTTTCACTTGGACATCCAGGCTGTGAAAGAAGAAGGAAGGGCTATATTCGAGAGGCTCCAACTGCTGGAGAAGGATGATGTGCTGATGGTCATCAACTACGGAGCATTCGAGAAGGACCACCTGGATGCCATATCCATCGCAAATGATGTTGGATGTCCGGTTCTCCTTCTAACGGAAACGGTCGCTAAGGAGCTTGCTAACGGGGCAACTCTAACGCTTGCCGCGCGGCGTGGACCGGCAGCAATCTATCACTCAAATATCGTTCCTCTGGTGATCGCCT
>QMYR01000134.1 GCA_003662765.1 Candidatus Thorarchaeota archaeon | reverse complement strand
TTTCAACTTCAATTCCTTCTTGTATCTTCAGAAGATCGTTCAACCAGAATACTCCAACAGGAATGTATAGAAGCAGGGACCAGACATGACCGAGCAGAATTGATGAGTTCCTCAATCTTCTGTGCTCTTCGAGAGTCAATGGATTCTTCCTCGTCCGTTGCATTATGTCTTTGGACATCACCATTACTTGAATGAATGAGAGGCCGAGTAGCAGGTAGACTGCATGATAAGGGTTCAGGCCTCCTTGTCGGACTGCAAGTAGGTACTGCAAGAAGACTGAAACAAGTGACGTTCCAGCCCACACTCTGCACGGCTCTGTCTGGTCAACATCAGTACTCGTTTTCGAAATCACATTGAATACAGGATTGAAGATATGTCTGATGCCGAATTTTGTCACCCCATCTCAGTTCACATTTCATTCAGTCACTACATTCTAGTCTTTTCTCATTCTAGTCTTTTCTACCCCACCCAATCATTGTCGTCATTGAAATCAATGACTACACCACCAAATATGAAAACAATTCCCGCTAACAAGAGTGCCAGATCAAATGATAGCCGACCATAGAAGAGACCCAAACCTACCATAGCAAGCGCCAATACAATAGTGGCGACAAACAATTGGTCATTCATAACTTCAGAGTCTGTTAGCATTTGACCGAATGCTGCAGGTACATCCGTAATGACAAAAGCTATGATCTGCCACACTGCAACCCACACATCTATCTGCCCCAGCAAGAGATAGACCAGTGTCAGAACGATAGAGGGCGAGTTGGTGATCGCATTTTCTGACAGAAAGTGGACCACCAACTGTACCCACGTTGGATTCTCGACTACTAAGGGGTTGCTCGAATAGTATGCGAGGATTGAAAGAAAGAATATGGCGGTCCAGTAGGTGATTTCTGCAAGAGAAAGATCAAGAAATTCAGGACCGACCATCCCCCTCGCGATTTCCACTATATGCTCATATGTCGTCTTCAGAACACTGTCCTGAGGAGCAAGCAAGAAAGAAACAATCAGTCCACCTACTGTGGCATCTACTGGGCCAGTGAAACCTACAACCGAAGTTGTCGAAATATACTTGTTGATTTCACGTGAATCACAGGCAAGGATTATGTCCTTACCCGGCGTAATCTCGGTCCTGCTGCTGAACACTCTTCAACTGAGGATCTGTGTGCCGGCTAGAATCCCTTTTTCTGAGCCATGCGAGACCCATACCACTCTTCCGAACGTCCGGTGAATAGTCAGAGCATACTCCAACGAGCCGTATTCCACCACTTGTACATCCGGCACGTTCTCCGTAATGGTCCGAACCGCCGTGCTCACAGCACTATCATGATGCATGACTACGACTACGTCCGCGACCACCGGGGTGGAGAACGGCATAACCCACAATGGGGACAACACTGCAATCACGAGTAGGGCACACTCGATTTTCAAAAGACTATGCTGTCGACCGAATTTTCTTAAGCACTCAGGAAACATTTGGTACTCTCCCGCCTCTCCACAGAGCTAAACCTGGTCATTAGTTCCGTAGTAAATGCATATCAACTTTATAGAGAATGTGGCTCTGTTGTGGAATCACAGAAGATGTAGGATCTTGGAACATGACTATTGGAGCACAGCCATTTCTATCTTCTCCCTCTCATCTCTGTATCCTCCTCTCCTCAGTCCAGTACAGGTCACCTGGTACCCGGCCCAGCAATGACGTGTGCGGCCTCTCATTGTTGTAGTACTCGATGTACTCCTCCAATTCCAGCCCCAGTCGCTCTCACTTCTCGCAAAGTGATCATCTTCTGTGACTCTCACTGTCCCAAATGTCTTATTACCATACAGTTACTATGAATAACGTAATTTCCTAAGAGCCAGTGGACCCTTTTCTTCCTTACTGCCTACCTCCTTAAGTTGACATCCTCACATAGTCAATCAAGACCCGCAGTCAGGTGTTCACGCTGGCCCTCTGCGCTTTGAAACTTTTCTGCCTGATTCACTGTCGATAGGTTCATCTTTGTTCGCGAGGCGTTGAGCACACAACACGACAGAGATGCTGCTAGATGCCGAGCTACTACTGGGATCCCTACAACATCCCCACCAAGCGAAAGAGGTCTTCCAGCAACCTCAAAGCAATTGCGATATTGGTCATCATACTTCTGACATCGGCCACAGGTGTGCTCATGGTCTTGAGCAATGTGGTTCCACCAACTCCCACGGTGGGACGCGTGCGTGTTGCGGTGATAGACTCCGGGATTGACACCACATACGTGCCGGGTTCATACCTCGTTGCACAGAAGAGTTTCATCTTTCCAGAGTATGGCTACGAGAGCACGGACGCCACGACCACCGACAGTCGCCCGGACGGCACACCACACGGAAGCCTCGTCGCAAGAACTGTGATCGGCTCCAGCATGCACGTCGTCATCATCAATGCGAAGGTCATAGCCAGCGACGGTGGCGCCACAAGTGCCGGTCTCGTGGCTGCCATCAGGTGGGCAATCGAGCAGAATGCGAGCGTCATCAATCTCTCACTGGGATCCAGCCCGTCGTACGCAGATCCACTGGCTGAGACCGTAGAGTACGCCACAAGTCACGGTGCTGTTGTCGTGGCAGCCGCTGGAAACAGTGGGGATGGCGGCGTGGCTGGAACATCCATCAGTAGTCCAAGTGTGTACGAACAGGCCATATGCGTCGGCGCTCTGGACGAGGACGACGAGATCGCATCGTATAGCAGCATGGGGCCGACCGCTGAGAGAACCATGAAGCCCGACATAGTGGCACCGGGCTATGCAGAAACTACATCTGCTATCTACTACGGAACGAGTTTTGCCTCGCCACGGGTGGCTGCGGCTGCAGCAGACATAATCTACCGTTGCCAACTGAAAGGAATCACACCGACCCCAGGACTGGTCAAGACTGTCTTGATGAAGACGGCAAAGAGCAGCAATGCACCACAGTACCTTGAGGGTGCTGGCGCACTTGACAAAGATGCCGCCCTGAACTTCATCGACGCTCTTGACTCGACGGAAGAAACTCCACTTGTGACATATGTCCATCCTCATGACCTGCCCGTGTCGTATGAGCGCCTGTTCTATGGTGACAACTACACCTTCAATCTCCAGATATTCAATAGCCGCGAAACAACGTACTCCGTCTCGGTGCAGTCAGAAACCTCAGGTGTCTTTTTCATACGTTCGAGGATCACTGTCAACCAGTCAGGGACTGTTCCATTCCACATTCATATCCCGAGAACAGGCCCCTCGCAGTTCCAAGCTACAATAAACTTCACAGCGGACGACTCGTGGGACTCGCTCACCATCAATTTCAGCTGCTCACAGCCTCGTGCCCATGTTGCATTCGACACCAGTCACTCCCTCTGGTCTATCGACACTATCTACGGCCAGTTCAGGGAACTCTATCGCACCCTAGTCGGAACCGGCATCTCAGTCACCGAGCTGTGGCACCCCGACAACATCAGCCTCGCAACCCTCAGCATGTACGATGCAGTTCTCATCCTCGATCCGTGCACATGGGAGATCAATGAAACCGACCCGCTCAATCCCGTACTCATCTCGGCCAAATATCGCCCTGACGAGATACAGGCATATCAAGAGTATTTCGAGGCTGGCGGCGGTGTCTTTGTCGCAGGACTTGACAATGATAGTATCGATGTTGCGTCACTGAATGAACTCCTTGCTTGGAGCGGGTTCTCGTTCAACTATACGAGGACTCCAAATCGGAACGAGCCCGTCAGTGTGATAGCCATCGAAACACATCCATCCACAGCCGGAGTCGCGTCCTTTGACTTTTTGGGCACGACTATCACCGTGCCTCAGAATGGCACAGTGCTGGCCACCTACCATCTCAGGCCAGTCCTCGGCTGCATGGAGAGCACGGGCGGAGGCAGAATCGTCGTTGCCGGGACCAACTTCTTCATTGACAACTGGGGCATATCGGGAGAGTACAACAGTGTTGACGACAGCACGTTGGCCCTGCAACTGATCTCATGGACGGCAGGCCTCATCTGAGCCAAGGTGTGCCCGGGAACACCTTGATTGCTGCGAGTCGGAAGCTTTTAAGGGCCCTCGCGCACTAAGAACCACAAAAAAAGTGAGTCGAAATCGGATGTGCTGATAGCCCAGGCCTCGGCTGGGGCTGTCAGCCGTACCGATCCTACGCGCGACGCCCATTTTCCTTGTTCTTACCGTGAAACTTAACTCAAGGCCGTCCGGGGGAGGGCTCCAACTCCACGCGGTGATGGTAGCGCTTGACAAAGATTACGAGAGCCTCCTATGCAGTGCTTGCGGCATGTACAATCACCCACTTCCTCAACCACGTGTACACCGGCGCAATCTCGCCATTTCTCCCGCTAATCAAGGACGAACTCTCTCTGTCATTGACTCAGGTTGGAATCATCACCAGTGCAGCCATCTTCACGATGACGATTACCCATCTAGCCGTGGGGTACCTTGGCGACTTGGGCTGGCGTGACGTTCTCATTCCCCTGAGTGTGCTGCTGTCAGCCCTTGTCGTTCTCTTTACGAGCTTGGCAACATCGTTTCTCTTCCTCGTCACGATGCAGGCTCTTCTCGGACTGGGTGCGTCAGGGTACCATCCCTCCGCGTTCCCTGCGATTGCTGACCGGTTCCCACGAGAGGCGAGGGCCAAAGCGGTGGGAATCCAAGCCATGGGAGGGCTTGTCGGCATGGCTCTGATTCCTTTCCTTGGCGTCATGCTTCTGCTGCTTCTCGGAGGATGGAGAGAGTCGCTAATGTTCCTCGGCGCCGCAGGAATTGCAGTGTTCTTCGTCACAGCATTGCTGATGCGCAGTGCGAGGAGGACCGCGGTCGAATCTCAAGAGGAAGAGGAAGGTGATGGTGAAGACGGATGGACTCGTGACTATGTGCTGTCAGTGATCCTGTCTGGACTACGGGGAATCCCCTTCCGATGCACTAACCTGCTGATGCCTGTGTACCTAGTCATGAGCTACGGCTACACACCAGTATGGGCCGGCTCATTGACCACGCTAATGTTGGGCACAGGCCTAGTGGCCGAGGTGATGTCGGGACCACTCTCAGACAGACTGGGCCGAAGAACACCATTCATAGTACTATCCCCGCTCTTGATGGCACCGTGCCTCTTGCTCCTGAACTCATCGCTCGGTCCCCTGCCCCTGGCGCTAGTCTTGATGGGGATTGGCTTCTTCTACTACTTCGGAGTGCCGCCCTACCAGGCATATCAGACCGAGATTGCTCCGAAACAATCCAAGGGACTCGCCTTCGGTGTCCTATTCTCTATTGGTGCCATTCCCGGATCCCTGTCGCCGATTGTATTCGGCTGGATAGGAGACATGTACGGTCTTCAAGCGTCCATACTCTTTCTCGTGAGTGTGAGCCTTCTTGCGACAGTCGTTGCCCTTCTCCTTCGAGAGAAACCAGCCAGCAAGAAAACGACACTGCACGTAGGCGAGGCGTCGGTCGAGCCGCTCTGAGATTCTCTGGCCAATACACGCAAGATTCTCTTTTATTCACGACTAGCTGCATTTCGTTTAGCCGCATCTTGATGCCTACTCACGGGCTACAAGATGAAGGTGAGTGAAACATGACAGAGGCGCCAAAGCCAACTAAGGTAGACAAGCTGAAAGAGGCACAGAAGGCTTGGAAGGCCGGCGTCAGAGCCGTGGCCAAGTTCAAGTTCATCTCTCCAGAGGAGAAGAGCGAGCTCTTGACTCGCTTCGATGAGCAGTTCAAGGCCGCGATTGCCGAGGAAAAGGCAAAGCTCAAGGCCAAGGCGAAGAAGAAGAGGTAGTAGAAGGGGGGTCTACTTCTGGCCCTCCACTGTCTTTTTTTCTATGCTTGACGAGAAGATAGAGATTTGGAAATGGTACACAGACCACCATGGAAGCGAAATGAACAACATCAAAGAGTTTATCATGTGTATCATTGGTGGCGTCCTGCTCATCTCGGTGGGAGCCGTCGGCAGCATTGGGTTCTGGACTTGCTTGGAATACATCAACAGCATTCTGGAGCTTGCTCCTCCGTACGGTGTGGTTCAGGTCGTTTCGTATGTCCTCCTATTCATTGCCAGTCTTGGAGGAGTTGGTGTGATTGTTGGGGGCTACCTGATGACCACTCACAGATTCGGAACAGAGAAGTTTGTCATTGGTATCGCTGCAGGAATGAGCCTGATTGGCCTGCTGATACAACTCGGTACGACCGTGTACTTCTCTGGCCTGCAGGGTTTCACTGACATGATGAGTATGATTGCTCAGTCTGCCGGCTGGATTGGTATCATTCTCTCAATACTGGCCAGAAGAACTGCGAACAAACCCGAGTAGCAAGTCACAATTCTTATCGGTGATAGCTGAGTCTCTTCCACAATGCCCGCTCCTGAAGACATAATCACAAAGGCCGTACGGCTGATCAAGCAAGGGCTGTACGAAGACGCAATCCGATTATTGAGGGCGTACCTCAAGGACCACCCAGAGTCACTAGAGGGGTGGTACAATCTTGGTGTTGCTCTTCTTGAAGCGGGCAATGAAGAGGAGGCGATCAGAGCCTTCGACGAGGGACTGGCAATAGACAACCAGATCTTCGAACTCTGGTTCAACAAGGCCACTGCATTGTACTACCTTGCAGACTTCAAAGAGGCCGAGAAGTGTTACAAGCACGCACTAGAGATCAACCCCAACGACGCAGAGGCATGGAACAATCTCGGCAACTGCTACTCTCGCCTAGCTGAGGGCAAGAAGGCAATTGAGGCGTATACTAGGGCCGTGGCGCTCAGACCCGACTACGCAGAAGCGCTCTACAACAAGGCCAATGCTCACTTCATCGAGGGAGAACACGAAAAGGCAGTTGCCTATGGAGAGCTTGCTGTGCAGTTGAACCCTGAGCTGGAGGGGCTCCTGCGAGAGTGGGTGGACATCGCCAGAAGACACCTGAAGGCCCAAGAGGAGGACCGCCAGTACAGAGAGAAAAAGAAGGATAGCAGACTTCTCGAGGAGGAAAAGGACAACCAGTGAGGGATTCACCATATCTAAAAGGCCCATTCCACAATTACCTTCCGGAGCTGATCGCAGATGGGATTTGAGTCAGAGGCATTCGAGCCAGAGAGGCCTCGGGAGATAAACAAGAGCAAGCTGCTCATAGTCCTTGCAGGGGTAATAATAGTG
>QMYR01000133.1 GCA_003662765.1 Candidatus Thorarchaeota archaeon | reverse complement strand
TTATTTACCGGTAACAACCTGATCTTTCTCTCCGTGCTCGATCGCCAGGTGGGAGTTGGAAAGCTTCTGCGCAACTGGGGAATCGTGTACTTCGCCAACCTCGCGGGGGCTCTTTTCCTCGTTTTTCTGATGTATGAAACCGGACTATGGAAGACGAACGGTGCCCTTGTCGGGGCGAAGGCTCTCTCCATCGCCAATGCCAAGGTGAACCTCACCTTCCTGCAGGCGTTTTCACGGGGGATCTTGTGTAACTGGCTCGTTTGCCTTGCTGTGTGGATGGCCGTCTCTGCACGGGCGGTGGTGGGGAAGATCTTCGCTATATTCTTCCCGATCACGGCGTTTGTCGCAAGCGGGTTCGAGCACAGCGTAGCGAACATGTTCTTCATCCCGATGGGATTGATGCTAAAAGGGCAAGAGGCGGTAGTTTCAGCCGCCGGCCTCGCGGGCAAGCTCTCCCACCTAACTATCGGGGGGTTCGTGATGAACCTGATCCCGGTCACCTTGGGAAACATCATCGGTGGTGCATTCTTCGTCGCCACACTCTACTGGATGGTTTACATGCGCAATAGAGGAGGAAGTAAGTAGGGAAGAAATGGAGCGAAGACAGCGTGCTTACTTCCTCCTCCACTATATCGTTCATACGTGGTGTAATCGTCTGCCACTACGAGCGACGAGGTTAAATCGGAAGATCAGGCGGCGCAGCGACGCGGTCGGGATCTTTCCTGATCGGGGAGCGATCATTCGGCTGATCGGGGCTGTGCTTGCCGAGTACAACGACGAATGGATGATCAGCCGAAGGTACATATCGTCGGAAGCGTTGAAGAAAGCGCAACAACCAGCAATCGAGGAACCGGAAACGGAGGGAGAATTGATCGAGCAACTCACTGCTTGATCAACTAACGAAGATGGAGCGACATAATTACACCACTTGACAGGACATAGTCAGCTATTGTAGAATCCAAGAAGGAAGTATTACGTGATGGCAAAATTAGAAAGTTTTCCTTCGAGAAAGGAGCCGGGCGGCACATGCTGCAAGTGAATGGCGGTATGTATCGGGTTCTCTCCGAACAGGATCTCGCACGGATTCATCAAGCAGCACTAACTGTGCTCGCACGCACCGGCATTCAAGTGGGAAGCGAGCCGTTTCTTACGATCTTATCCGATGTGGGTTGCAAGGTGAAAAAAGATGGGCGGGTAACGATTCCCCCTGAGGTTGTAGCGGAGGCGTTGGAGAAGGTGCCCAATCGGGTGGTTCTGTATGGCCGTGGGGAGGTTCCCCCCCTCGATCTTGAGGGACGACGAGTCCATCTCGGTACCGGTGGGGCCGCGGTCAATATCCTAGATCTTGATAGTGGTGAAGTGCGGGATCCAACACTGGCCGATCTGGGGGATATCGCTTGGTTGGTGGAGAACCTGGAGAATATCCACTTTCTCCTGCGGCCGGTGGTGGCCAGGGATGTGCCATCAGAGATACTCGATATTAATAAGTTCTACACGTGTTTAGCAAACACGAACAAACATGTGATGGCCTCTGCCAGCTCTCCCGAGACGGCGCAAGAGGTGATCGAGCTTACAGGAATGATCGCTGGCGGGGAGGAGGCGCTACGGGATAGGCCGATCATCTCGTTTGTTACCTCATGGATGATCAGTCCACTGAAACTGGATCTCGAATCGGCTGCGGTGTTATTAACCGTAGTTAAAAGTGGCCTCCCGGTAGCCCTCTCTTCTGCTCCGGTCACGGGGTCGACGGCTCCGGCCACCCTGGCAGGGCTGTTGGTACAGGTACACGCTGAGGAGCTGTCTGGGATCGTCTTGACGCAGGCCATCCGTGCGGGTGCACCCGTCCTCTACGGGCCAGTTCCAGCGGCAGCAGATATGCGAACCATGAACTATCTCGGAGGTGCCATCGAGTCGGCCTTGCTCAATGCCGCATGTGTACAGCTGGGAGGGTTGATCGATGTGCCGACCTATTCTGACGCCGGGTTGACCGATTCCAAGCTCCCGGACATTCAGGCCGGTTATGAGAAGGCCGCCAACATCATCCTGGTAGCCATGGCAGGCGGGAACTACATCCATCACTCGGCCGGGATGCTGGAATCGATGCTGACGGTTGCTTACGAGCAATTTGTCATTGACAATGACATCAATGGAATGGCGCTGCGAGCGCTGCAAGGAATTACAGTGGATGAGGACACGTTGGCAACTGAGGTCATTGAGAGGGTGGGGCCAGGGGGCAACTACCTCACGCAGCGCCACACGTTGGACCATATCAGAGGAGATGAGTACTATCTGCCAACAACGGCTGATAGGAGGTCACGCACTGCCTGGGAACAGGCAGGGGGGGTGGATGCACGCGAACGAGCCAGGGAGATCGTACGTGAGATCCTCGCACGGGAGCGGCCAGCCCTGATACCCCCAGAAGTAGATGCGCAGATCCGCGCTCGTTTCGACATAATAGCCCCAATAACGAATGCAAAATAGCAAAGGAGGAGGAAATCATGTTCTTCATTATCGGAGAGTTGATTAACTCAACTCGCACTGAAGTAGCCAAGGCACTCAAAGAAAAAGACGATGCGGTCATCCGGCGATTGGCACGTGCGCAGTCCGAAGCAGGAGCACAAGTAATCGACCTGAACGCTGGGCAATCCATGGAGAATGAGGTAAGCGACCTCAAGTGGTTAATCAGCGTTGTTGAGGACGAGCTCGGAAAGGATGTGCGCCTGGCTATTGACACATCCAATCCTGATGCCATGGAGGCTGGGCTGAAAGCCTGTTCGACCCCGCCGGTGATAAACTCCATCAGTAATGAGAAAAAAAATGCAAAGTTACTGGAGCTTGCTGCAAGTGGTGGAGCTGAGGTTATCGGTCTGGCAATGGGGGAACACGGCATGCCCAATACCGCCGCCGACCGCCTGGAAGAAACGCGCGCACTTCTTGAGAAGTGTGATCGAGTGGGGATCGACCGCGATCGTCTTTATGTGGATATGATCTGCATGTCCGTTGGAAGCGGACCTGAGCAGGGCAGACAAGTGCTTCAAGCGATTCGCCAAACGAAGGCTGAGTTAGGAGTAAAAACTTTCGTTGCGGTGAGTAACATCTCCTTCGGTTTGCCAAACCGGCGTCTGTTGAACCGAACTTTCCTGGCGATGCTAATTGAAGCCGGGCTGGATGGGGCGATTATGGACCCGACTGATGAGAAAATGATAGATACGATCTATGCGTCACGAGCGCTATTAGGGCTCGATAACTACTGCATGCAATACGTTAAGGCGCAAAAAGCCAAAAGGAGGAACTAGATGCTCGACAAAATTAAGCAAGCGGTAATAGCTGGGGAAGTAGAAAATATCGCCGAGCTGACGAAGCAGGCGTTGGCACAGGGAATTGGAGCACGTGACATACTCGATAAGGCCTTGACTCCAGCGATGGACATCGTTGGCGAAGAGTATGAAAGAGGCGAGCGTTATGTCCCTGAGATGCTCATCTCTGCCGAGACGATGAAGGCTTCTGTAGCCATCCTCAAGCCACTTTTGGTTGAGGCTGGAGTGGAGGCACGCGGTAAAGTTGTGATTGGAACAGTCGAAGGCGACCTGCACGATATCGGCAAGGACCTTGTGGCGATGATGCTTGAAGGAGCCGGTTTTGAAGTAATAAACCTCGGGACAGAAGTTACAGCCGAAGAGTTCCTGAAAGCAGCAAAAGAACATAACCCTGATATCATCGGTATGTCCGCGTTGTTGACGACGACGATGACCCATATGCCAGAGGTCATCGATGCACTAAAACAGGCTGGCCTCCGGGACAAGGTGAAGGTGATGATCGGAGGGGCGCCGGTGACTCAAGAATACGCCGACAAGATCGGTGCCGATGGTTACGCCCCTGATGCTGCTAGTGCAACCAGGTTAGCGAAAAGCCTCCTCGAATGATGTTCGATGGCTTCTAAGAAGGAAGTTGCCACGGCAAAGATTACCATCTTGCCTGAGAAGAAGGAGGTTCTTCTTCCGGTAGGAGAGAATCTTCTCCGGGCTCTTCACGAGAAAGGGTTTGATATTCCAAGCCCGTGCAACGGTGCTGGAACCTGTGGACAGTGCCGAGTTAGGTTCGAACAAGGTGCTCCCCCTCCCACTGATGGGGAGCGCCGCCTTCTCAATTCACAGGAGATCGAGGATGGCTGGCGGTTATCCTGCCTCCACAAGGTAGAAGGTGCGGCAGCGATCTATCCCACGGTCCAGACTGGAGAGCTAGATACCAAGGCGCAAGTCGATAGTTTTCTCGAAGTGGAAGACGTCGACCCTGGGGTAAGCGCTCATTTCCTTGAGCTATCACCTCCCGGACGGAATGATCAACGGGCAGATCTCCTCCGCGTACAAGAAGGCCTGGGGCAAGAGCTGGTAGCTCCGCTGCCGATATTAAAGAAACTTCCTTCCATTTTGCGTGGCAGCGGGTTTTCGCTGACGGTTGTCAAAGACAATGATACGATCCTTGACATCGTGCCTAACGACCATTCACACGCGGTCTATGGCGTGGCAATCGATATTGGAACAACTACCCTCGCTTGTTATCTTTTTGATCTCGTGAGTGGCCGGCAGCTGGCCGTTGCCGCGGGCAGTAACCCTCAAAAGACGTTCGGTGCTGATGTAATATCCCGGATCGGGCACGTCCGTAAGCAGAAGAAAGGCTTAGAAGAACTTCAACGGCTGGTAGTAAATGCACTGAATGAGCTCATTGCCAGAATGGCGCGGAAAGTAAAAATAGCGACTTCCTCCATCTATAAAGTCACAGTCGTTGGAAATCCCACTATGCTTCATCTTTTCCTTGGCCTTGACCCTTCAGGGATCGATCACAGTCCGTATGTTCCAGTCATACAGGACGGGTTAACTACGAGGGCCGAGGAGGTGGGCATGGCAATCGCGCCGTTCGCTAAGGTAGAGGTTCTGCCCGGGGTCTCCGCCTATGTGGGGGCCGATATTGTCGCGGGGATGCTCTACGCCAATTTGGGAATGACAGACGAGGTTGTGTTATTCTTGGACGTCGGAACCAACGGCGAGATTGCGCTGGCGGTTGGCAACGAAATCTTTACGTGCTCCGCGGCAGCCGGACCTGCCTTCGAAGGTGCGTCGATCTCTCAGGGGATGAGTGCACTTGATGGAGCGATTTATCGAGTCACCCTCGATGGAGATGAGCTCTCTTGTGCGGTAGTGGGCGAGAAAGAGGCCCGGGGAATCTGCGGTTCAGGGCTTCTCGACGCCGTGGCTGTGCTCCGCAAGATCGGATTGATCGACAAAACAGGGCGTCTGCGCAAGACTGAGCACCCCCTTTCATCGCGCATTGAAGGCGAGGGAACAAGGGCCCGATTTCTCCTCGCTGATGGAGTATATCTCACCCAGAAGGACATCCGCGAATTCCAGCTTGCTAAAGGGGCGATCAGGGCTGGAATCGATGTTCTATTGGAGCATGCGGCAGTAAATTTTGATGACATAGATCGGGTTCTTGTCGGAGGGGCTTTCGGCTCCTCGCTTTTTCCGTTGAGTCTACTGCGCACCGGATTGCTTCCACCAATCAGTGTGGAGAAGATACACTTCCTCGGAAATAGCGCAGGGCAGGGAGCTAAGCTCGTTTTGCTCAACCGTAAGAACGAAGAAAAATTGCAGCAACTAAACAAGAGAATCAACTACATTGAGCTGTCATTTATCAAGGATTTTTCTCAAAGGTTTGTTTCTTGTATGCAATTTCCGACGGATGAACAGCTCCTAACGCTACAACAACGAAATGAAAGGGAGGGATAGAAGTTGATAATCACGAAGGCAAAACCGTTTGCTGAGATTCTGCAGTCCCTGGAGGGGGAGAATACCGTCTTCCTTGTTGGATGCTCCGAGTGTGCAACAGTCTGCAAGACAGGCGGGGAAGAAGAGGTGAAACAGATGAAGGCCCGCCTTGAACAGGAAGGCAAAACGGTCTCGGGGTGGGTGATTCTCAGTCCTGGCTGTAACCTTCTCGAGGCGAAGAAGGAGTTTCGAAAGGCTAAGGAAGAGATTGATCGTGCAGATTCTCTGCTTGTCATGTCCTGCGGCGGTGGGGTGCAGATCGCGCAGGAGGCAAGCGGCAAAGTCGTTCATCCCGCAAACAATACACTCTTCTTGGGGACCGTGGAGCGGTTCGGCCATTTTAAGGAGTACTGCTCGATGTGCGGGGAGTGCATTCTGGATATGACCGGTGGAATATGCCCGGCGACACGTTGTCCCAAAGGCTTACTGAATGGGCCGTGCGGTGGCGCAAAAGATGGGAAGTGTGAGGTAAACCCGGATAATGACTGTGTATGGATCAAAATTTACGATCGGTTAAAAGAGATTGGAAAACTTGACGAATTTCTTGCTTCTCCAGTTCATGTTCGTGACTACTCAGTCAATACGAAACCCTCGACACTAGTTCTGGAACGGAGTAAAACTGGGAGGAATAACGGATGACAGCGTTAGAACAGGCTCTAACAAAAGGAGAATTTGCCGTTACAGCAGAGGTCGCCCCTCCAAAGGGGACCGATGTTTCTGAGATGATGGAAAACGCTGAGTTCTTGCGTGGCAAGGTGCACGCCATTAATGTCACCGACCAGCAAAGCTCGGTGATGCGTCTAGGGTCACTTGCTTCCTGTCATCTCCTCAAAGAAGCAGGATTCGAACCGGTATTCCAGCTCACCACCCGTGACCGCAATCGTATAGCGCTACAATCCGATCTGTTAAGCGCTTATGCACTGGGCATTGAAAATGTCCTCTGTCTCACCGGGGATTACGTTACTTTAGGTGATCACCCACAGGCAAAGCCCGTATTTGACCTCGATTCTGTCTCCCTCCTTATGGCTGCCAAGGGCTTGGAGAATGGTACGGATATGGCAGGGGAGAGTTTAGAGGGAGCTCCGAGCTTTTATCTGGGTGCGGTGGTGACGCCGGGGTATGAGCCGCTGGAGCTTCAACTTTTAAAGATGGAACGCAAGATAAAAGCCGGAGCGCAATTCTTCCAGACGCAGGCTGTCTATGATCCGGAAGTGTTCAGACGATTCATGGAAAGCGCAAAGGAGTTTGGTGTTCCAGTGATGCTTGGGTGTGTGCTCTTAAAGTCGGCTGGCATGGCTCGCTACATGAACAAGAACGTAGCCGGAGTAAGCGTTCCCGACTCGATCATTGATGAGATGAAGAAAACCGATGATAAAGTCACTACAAGTATCAAGATCGCTGCGCGTATCATTCGGGAAACGAAGGAGATGTGCCAAGGTGTACATCTGATGCCGATGGGTTGGGAACGCCATGTACCGGATATTTTAGAT
>QMYR01000132.1 GCA_003662765.1 Candidatus Thorarchaeota archaeon | reverse complement strand
GGGTTCTTCAGGGTCCAAGGTGGAACGTACATCAAGGAACTGATATCAGGTGATGATGGCAGAACAACCCCGTCCGTCGCCGAACTGATTGGGATCCCGGCTGTCTGCGTCGAACTAAACGTTGTAGGGATTCGTGAGAAAGAGAAGAATCAGGACACGGCTTATGTGGAGCCGGCCACACCAGACCATAATGCTTAAGTGGCCACCCCAGTGGGGATGCTGGAACTCGGCCATGTTATACTATAGACGGCCGGCTGCCCGTTGACAACTTGCGAGAAGATGATTGCCTATGGTCAAGAAGAGTCACGGATACCGCGCAAGAACTCGTAGCCTGATGTCAAAGAGGGTACGCAAGCGTGGAATCAGCCCGTTGAGCACCGTCCTTCGGGAGTACGAGGTGGGCCAGCGTGTGGACATCGTAATTGACCCCAGCTTCCACAAGGGTATGCCACACAAGAGATACCATGGCAGGACCGGCGTGGTAGTAGGAAAGAGGGGCAGAGGTATAGTCGTCGAGGTCACACTGGGCAAGGCCGTCAAGAATCTCATCATTCGGCCTGAGCACCTTCGACCCAGTAGAGGGTGAAGACGCAATGCCGAAGGAAATCATTAGTGTGGAAGAGGTCCCTTTACCTCAAGTGAAGAAGATACTGAGCAAGCGCGCGAAAGAGGGTGACCTCTCATTTCAGCAGACCATCACACTCGAGCATGCGACCACATTCTCAAAGATGGCGCCGGCTGTGGCCGCGAAGCTTGTGGAGAGGCTGTTGAAAAAGTTCGAGATCACGCGGGCCCAAGCGGTACAGATAGTCAACATAGCTCCCACAACAGAGGAGGAACTAAAGACCATCTTGACATCAACGTCGCTGACGCCAGAACATCTGACTGAGATGGTGGACATGGTCAAGAGAGCGCGTTCATAGCGCCTTGCGAGAATGATGCCAAGGCAATACCATCCCATTGCCCGATTAGTTTTTATCATTGGCATGTGAAGTGTTCCTTAATGTGGCCTGAGCACATGCGGAGACAATTAGGATGGACGGACCTCAGCGCAAGATGCACGAGAGCCATGCATATATCCTCGCAGTCATCCCGCCAAAGATGTTCTTGAGGGATAGAAGGCCACGGGGAACAACTGTCGCTCAGGCCATTGGGGAGTCATACTTCACGCTTTTGGAACTCGTCCCTCGCAGAGGGGTGACACTACACGCCCAAGAGAGGGTCAGCCTAGAGCGCAACTCCAGAGGGAAAATAGAACGGGTCAGTCGGCGACTTCGCTACGAGGACCTTGCACCTGAGAGCACCGAGGAGTTGCCCCTCGTCGTGGAAATCATCGTCACCAAACACGAGAACAAGTTTGTCCAGTTCTTCAACGAGGCGCCCCCGATTACTACCCGCCTCCACTCGCTACAGCTTCTGCCAGGCATAGGTCAGACCCTCATGTGGGCGCTCTTGGAAGAGCGAAAGAAGGAGCCCTTCAAGAGCTTTGAAGACATCGCCAGTAGAACCAAACTTCAGAATCCCAAGAAAGTTGTCACGGCTAGGATCATACAAGAGCTCCAAGGTGATGTCAAACGCTGGCTCTTCGTGCGGCCCCCGCCCCAGGAGGAGGAGAAAACCCGACCCAGGTGATAAACTCTGTCGGGATTCGATACGAGAAAAGCCTTGAGAAGGTATGGTGTCAGGCCTAGAAAGAAGAGCGGGCAGACCTTCCTCACAGACCCCGTTGTAGCCAAACAGATTGTCGACGCCGCAGAGTTGAGATCACAGGATGTTGTACTTGAGATTGGGGGTGGGCTGGGGATTCTGACAATGTGGCTGGCGCGCTCGGCCGGACATGTCTATGTCGTGGAGATTGATCCCCGTCTTGTCAGAGCGCTGCGGGACAGGTTTGAGAGTCGCTCCAATGTGTACATCATTCAGGGAGATGCACTGTCAATTCAGTTGCCCGCCGCCAACAAGGTCGTGTCCAATCTCCCATACAGCGTTTCTTCAGAGATCACGTTCAGGCTCATACGAGAGTTGGAATTCGAGCTTGCTGTCCTCATGTACCAGAGAGAGTTCGCAGACCGCCTTCTCGCCGAACCGGGTACTCGTGACTACTCACGGCTCACCGTGGATGTGCGGTACGCTGTCGACGTTGAGGAAGTCCTCCAAGTTCCCGCCGAGCGCTTCTATCCTGTGCCTGCCGTCGATTCCACCGTTGTACGATTGAAACACAGGGCTGTAGGCCCATTCGCTCAAGATGAAGACGTATTCTTTTGGACTGTACGAGGAGTATTTTCGTATCCAAACAAGCAGGTGCGGAGGGCACTTCGAATATGGTTCAAGAGTTTCGGAAGGAACGAGAGCGAAGCGGACACACTGCTGAAGCGATGTGCTGATGTGATTACCGGAACAGAACGTGTGCGTCAGCTACCAGTGGCGGCGTTCGTTCGGCTCGCTGATGAAGTGCTTGGCATGATTGAAACTGGGCTCGTGCCAGACCCGCGCCACGGAGGGAGATCGCGCTGAGAGATCAGTGCCCGGCCATCGTCGTCTATGATGATGTCTATCCTCCATCAGAGGATACGTTTCTGCTTGCAGATGCCATCGCTCTCGGGCCCGAGGACACGTTCTTGGAGGTTGGATGTGGTACGGGATATGTGACGATTGTAGCTGCCATGACTGCGTGCAGGGTGGTTGCCACAGATATCTCCCACTCTGCCGTGCGAAACACCATTGTAAACGCAGAGAGAAACAGTGTTATCTCAAAGGTCGCGGTAATTCAGACCGATTTGATGCAGGCACTACATCCAGACACAAAATTCTCTGTTATCGCATTCAACCCACCGTATCTTCCTGCGGATGATGAGCGGAGTGATTTGGACGATGCCCTTGTGGGGGGAGAAACAGGCACCGAGATTACGCTCCGGTTCATAGATCAAGCAGTGCAGCATCTGACAGCAGAGGGAAGACTGTACATAGTCACTTCCTCCCGAGGTGACATCAGCAGCATCGAGAGAGCACTGAGAAACCGCGGCTTCACCGTGGAGTCTGTCGCCTCGCGCCGGTTCCTGTACGAGGAGATACGGGTGCTACAGGGCGTGGCCGGCTAGTCCACACGGAAACCGTTTTATGAGAGCAGTAAAGAGGCCCGGAAGAGTGTCGCCAGCAAGGTGGAATCTGTATGCCAGAGGAAAAGAAGAAGACGGCGAGCAAAAAGAGCGCAACGAAGAGCACAACCAAGCGCACCACTAGGAAACCGAAGGTCGAAACTGAAGTGAAGAAGGGGTCTCTCATCTACCTAGACTATGTGGCCCGAACAAAGGAGGATGGTGAAATCTTTGACCTCACGATGGAGGACGTTGCCAAGAGAGAGGGCGTGTACAACGAGAAAGGCAGATATGAGCCCATGCTCGTCGCAGTGGGTCACAACTGGTTGCTAGAGGCAATCGAAGAAGAACTGGTCGGAATGAAGATTGGCGAGAGCAAGACCATTGAGGTTCCACCAGAGAGAGCCGCAGGACCCAGAGACCCGAGCAAGATAAGGCAGATTCCGAAGACGAAGCTGGCCAAACTTGGTGTCAAGCCCATTAAGGGCGAGCGGGTCAAGATTGGTAACGAAGAGGGTGTGATTACACTCGTCACCGGACGAAAAGCACGGGTGGACTTCAACAGCCCACTAGCCGGCAAGACCCTCGTGTTCGATGTTACGGTGCGGGGCATAGTGTCAGACCCCAAGGAGAAGATTCTGGCAATCGTGAAACGGCGTATCCCTGGGATTCCCGAACAGATGTTCAACATCTCCAAGGCGAAAGGTACCGTCACCATTGAGCTACCCGATCTCACCCGGTACATCGATGGTATTCAGTACGCGGAGATTGGCATTGCGTCTGACCTGCTGAAGATCTTCGATGACGTGAGCAAAGTCAAAGTAGTGATCACATTCGAAAGGAAGGAAAAGAAGGACGAGTAGGGGCCCGCCATGGCTTCAGTGGCCCCATGAGAAATCTTTTAATACGATTCAAAGAAGGGCTTGAACGACACTAGTTCTCCTAGACACTGCCTGATTGACGGGAGTTATTCGACATGGAACATCAGATGCAGTCCCCTGATGAACTGAAGACGGGAACAACAACTGTAGGCCTGATTGCAAAAGACTGCGTTGTTCTCGCCAGCGACCAGAGAGCGACCATGGGCTACCTAATTGCCAACAAGACTGCTCAGAAGATCTACAAGATCACCGATAGAATCGGCGCAACGATTGCCGGCTCTGTCGCTGATGCGCAGGCGATTATGGAGCTGCTTAGAGCAGAGGCAAAGCTCTTTGAGATTCAGCGGGGCAGGCCCATGAGGGTAAAAGCTCTCACACGACTGCTCAGCAACATCATGTTCCAAGCACGAGGCACCTACCTGCTGCAGTGTCTTGTAGGAGGCTTTGACGACGAGGGTCCGCAAGTCTACTACACCGACTACATAGGTTCGGTGTTGCCGGACAAATTCACTGCCACGGGGTCTGGCTCTCCCGTTGCGCTCGGTGTCCTTGAGGCTGGTTACAAAGAAAACTTGCCCAAGAACAAGGCGATTGAGCTCGCCGTGCGTGCCATCGCCTCGGCGATTGAGAGGGATGCAGCGACGGGTAACTCAATCCTCGTGAGTGTGATTGACAGGGACGGCTACCAAGAGGTAGACAAGGACACCATCATGAAGATCTGGAAGGGATAGTGGGCCCTGGCCGTCTGCTCTCCGTGGTCGCAGACTGCGGATGACAAGAGCCACGGGACTTGAAACAATGTTGAGATCAAGAGGGTCGAACTGAACCCTTCGGAGAAAGAAGTGACTCCAGATGAATTCTGACGGAGAGTACGAGGATATCCGAGAGGCCGTACTCAGAGCTCTGCCGAAATCGGCGGCGATAAGCTCTGTGGAGTACGAGGGGCCAGAGATTGCCATCTACTCAAAGGCACCCAAGATACTACTCGATGATGGGGACATGATCAAGGCCCTTGCACGGAAGATGAGAAAGCGAATCGTGGTGAGGTCTGCACCCGAGGTCCGTCTTTCCTTCGAAGAGGCTGAGAAGACAGTCAGGGAACTTGTCCCACCAGAAGCGGAGATTACATCAATTGATTTTGACACTTCACGTGGCGAGGTCATCATAGAGGCTCAAAAGCCCGGACTCGTCATAGGACGAAGCGGTGCGACCCTAAGGGAGATCACAAGGCAGACATTCTGGCGCCCCAATGTACAGCGGACACCCCCGATTGAGAGCAAGCTCATCAAACAGATTCGTTACATAATTCAGAGCGAGGCGGAAACCCGCAACAAGGTATTCAGAGAGATTGGAAAGAGGATTCACCGCCAGCAGATTCTCAACAACGGGTGGATCAGACTGACGGCTCTTGGCGGGTTCCGTGAGGTTGGGCGTCAAGCAATCTTCGTTCAGACATCTGAGAGCAATATTCTCATCGACTGCGGAGTGAACGTCGGCACCCCATCTAGGGCGTTCCCCAGACTCGATATGCCGGAGTTCAACATAGACGAGTTGGACGCTGTGATAGTGAGTCATGCCCATCTCGACCATTCGGGAATGGTGCCATTCCTGTTCAAGTATGGCTATAGAGGACCGGTGTACATGACAGCGCCCACACTAAACCTCTCTACGCTCCTACAACTCGACTATCTCGATGTGGCTGAGCGAGAAGGAAAACTACGACCGTACCGAGACCGTGATGTGAAAGAGGCCATTCTTCATACCATCACACTCGGGTACGGAGAGGTCACGGACATCGCGCCAGACGTCAGATTGACTCTGCACAATGCTGGCCACATTCTGGGATCAGCCATAATTCATCTTCATATCGGTGACGGACAGTACAACCTCGCCTACACTGGGGACTTCAAGTTCGGGCGCACCAGATTGCTCGAACCGGCCACATTCACGTTCCCACGACTGGAAACTTTGATCATCGAGAGCACGTACGGACATCCGACCGACAAGATGCCTCCTAGGCAAGAGGTCGAGAAGAAGTTCGCATCAATCATCAAGAAGGTCATCGAACGAGGCGGAAAGGTACTAATCCCCGTCCTTGCTGTCGGGCGTGCGCAGGAGATTATGCTTGTCATTGAGGACCTCGTTTCCAAGAAGAGGATTCCCAAGGTGCCCGTCTTTATCGAGGGAATGATCGCACAGGCGACAGCTATTCACACAACACATCCTGAGGCCCTCAGCAAGAAGATTCGTGAGATGATATTCCATCAGGGCGTCAATCCATTCCTGAATGAGATCTTCGTACAGGTTGACAGTCCAGAGCAGCGGGAGGAGATTGTCAATGGTGAGCCATGCATAATCATGGCGACATCGGGTATGCTTGCAGGTGGGCCGAGCGTGGAGTACTTCAAACTGATGGCCCCGGATTCCAAGAACGCCCTCATCTTCGTAAGCTATCAGGGCGAGGGGACACTTGGCCGACGGATTCAGAAGGGCTGGAAAGAAGTCCAGATGTATAATCGCGAGGGGCAGATGACAGTCATCCCCGTCAACATGCAGGTAGAAACCGTCGAGGGATTCTCGGGACACTCGGATAGAAAACAGATCCTGAACTACGTCAAGCGTGTGAGCCCAGTCCCAGAGCGAATCCTCACATGCCACGGAGAAGTGACCAAGTGTCTAAATCTAGCGTCCACAATCCACAAGGCACTCAATGTGGACACGAAAGCACTGATGGTCACAGAGTCGATCAAACTCAAGTGACCTCGCGGCTAGAACTTCACGAATGAGGGTGTGACGACTAGGCAACTGTCATTGAGCAACGCTATGTCAGCCTGATATCCACGCGTTTCGCCACGAATACGCTCGATGATTCGCTTCAGCTCAAGGTACGACTGCTCACGGCCGTCATTCAGCTGCGTGATGTCCAGCAGGACAATATTGCCGTTTCGAATCTCGTTTACCACAAATGGTACATCATCTAGGGACCGCAGACGGCGTGAGCGAATGAATATGTGTTCAAGCTCAGCAAGACGCTTGAACTCATGCTGAGGGTTCGGCTCGGCTGCTTGGACTGCTGGTGAGAACACGCCGAGAGGCACTCGTGGTGATGACATAGGCTCAGTGCCCTCAGAAGTGGTCTGTGTATTGCTCTTCTTCCTGAACAGTCGCACCTAGATCTACCTCACACAGAGTCTGAAACGTTGTGAAGAAAAGAGCGAGTAATACATGAGAGGTGTGGCATCACATGCAGTAGGACTCGTAGGTCCGACGCAAGACTTGTTGGGCCTCCTCAATCATTCGCTCTATCAACTCATTGACAGTCGGAAGGTCGCTGATACGACCCATACACTCTCCACCAAACATGAGAGCGTTGTCAGAG
>QMYR01000131.1 GCA_003662765.1 Candidatus Thorarchaeota archaeon | reverse complement strand
CTGGGCTTATGGCACATATGATAAAGAGCGTGAATCCGAAAAGAACCGGTGCCCAGTAACGAAGAGCATCGAGATATTCAGGCAGCATATTCGGCCAATATATAGCATACGCGAGTAACGGAAACAGAAACGTGAAAGCAATAGAGCCAATATATACAACAAAACTCGTGGTAAAGCTACGGACAGACCATCCATAGAAACGAACTGGTAAGGGCAATGTTTGATTGGAGAGTTCTATCTTCCCTTTTGCAATTCTCATCCGATAGTAATCTGTCCAGAGTTTTGAAACAGCAAGAATGACAATTGGTGTCAGAGATAATAGAGTGATACACCATTCAATGGGATCAATTGCCATTACAATCACCTCACCCATAATTTGAACATCACTTATATCACCTCGTAGAGGAGGGTGCCAGTATTCCAGCCGCCACTGCAACACCCAACAAGAGTACCAGCACTCTTGCACACCAGTAGAACGTTGTATGAAATCCCCATTCCGGAAGCGGATCTCCCCTGTACTTGCTTAGGAAACTGAGAGCCTTGCCCATCACATTCTGCTCGGATATTTGAGTACCGGCCGAGAAGATGGTCCATGTCAGGGCCATAAGACACTGAGAATATCATGGGAATCCTCAGTTTCATTGAACAGTACTTGGTGGGTCTGGACTGGAATACTCTGCCTGAAGCTTCTGCACTATGGTTCTCGTCTGGGCTCCTAGCTCATCCGCTCGGTCCATCAATGACTGCAATATTTACTCTGCAGTGGTATTGTTCTTCTGGATTGCAAAAAACATGCTCTCAATATAGTCTGTGAGAACATTCTCTTCTATCTTGTGTGTTTTTTCAAATGTTTCAATTATCGGCGGTGGCGTTTCCTTGCAAAACACGTTCTTGAATGATCGATCACTAAGAACATAGAGATAGTAGAACACAAGATTGAATTCAAATAGAATTGCACCGACAACAATGATCCCCACTATGGGGATGCTTTCCACGGGAACCATTTCTCTCACGAAGGGATCAAGCCATGTTCCAAGAATCACGGCTAGATTCAAGGGGACTGCAACAAGACTGACAAGAGAACAAAGATGACTACCACATAGGACTTGTCTTGTGCGACTGGCATGCCTCGTAGTATATTCATCTCCCCAGAATATTGGAAAAATTCCTTGGCTCAGTATGATTGCAGTAACAACAAAACAAACAAAGATCATTCCTCCGCACATTATTGTGCCTTCGTAAACAGCATAAGCGAGATTTCAAGACATTTTGTCCAAACAACCCATAGAGTTGTCACAATAAGAGAATTGAATGCCGCACCAAGTATTCCCCATACGGTTTGTCGAAAATAGTTTCTCCTTAGACCACCAAGAAGACTCAAAGATACTATCCGTAAGAGCGGTTTCCGATAGCACATACTATGAAATCATTGAAGGTCACGTTTGCATTTTTACTAACATTGTACCTAGATAGGTTGCTAATAGCGTACCAAACAACCAAATGACTGCTAACGATATATCTAGTTTTGCTGCAACTTGTTCTGTGGTCAAGATCTTGAGGATTACAAGAAATACAAGTGGGCCAAGACAACATCCAGAATTTGCAAAGTCGACCATTGCTGAAAATTTTCGCTTTGTTAGTCTGTTTCTTTTCTCCAAGTCTTTCTTGATAATCATTGCTTGAATATAGCTTGCGGCAAATGATGTCACCCAAGAAAGTGCCATCCCTAGGAGAAGAATGAACAGTGTGTCAACAAATTCCTGCATAGTTAACCACCTAGTACACATTCATTCTAATTTAGCAGACGCGTTGTGATTGCATAGGCGAACAGGGGGACGAGCGCTACCAACTTGAAGATCAGACAAATAAGACCTCCTGGCCCCCAAGCAGACAAAGTCTCGGTCATATCTACAGCTGCTAGTATTGCTCCAAGAATTCTTGCAAGTAATGGGGTTAAAGCTCCAAAAGCAAATGCTAAACCAACTAGAATAAGGACCCAGAATCTGAGTCTTGAATCATAACCACTATTTCTTAAAGCCGCTTCGTAAATGGCTATCGAGTATGTGTATAGTAGAAGCCAATCCAAACCTATAAGACAAGCAACAATCCCCCAATTTGGTTCAAAATTCGCCGCATAGCACGCTCCCAACCACATCAATTCAACCATTACCAATCCAATTGCAATATGCAATCTGTCAAGGAGGAGGTCTATTGCTATTTCGGTTACCGAGTTACCCAAATCGCTGATCTCTTTTCCATCGACATCTGCAATATACAGTATTTCCAGTGTCCTTTGACCAAGTCAGACCTTACCTGTACAACAATGGATTCATTTGCAGTACTCCTGTCTTCTACTTTACAGTGCAGTTCTGGCCAAGGACCGGTCCACCAGCTAGTAATGTGTTCCAACCAATTGTCTTGTGGCGCGGGTGCAGTTTCACCAACTCCAGTATCCGTTCCATCATACACCACCGGCTCGGCCGGATCGGGCCCTGTCGGATCGTGTCTCTTCAGGTCCGCGACCACATTGACTGTCAGAGCGATGGGTATCCGATTGCGGAGTGCGACAATTCGTCGAGGGTGATCAAGTACGTGGCGATTCTGGGGTACTGTTACTCCTCCTGCGACCTTGTGGAAACGCGCGTCCACGACATCAGGGTGGTCGCTGATCTGAACAGACATGACCCGATGGCGGCAAACTTGGGTGAGCGTATCGTATCAGATGCAACAAGTGGCGGATACCAACCGTCCACATCAGCCGTTGAGTTTGTCACCACACTCGTAAATGCTTTGATGACGGAAAGTTCGATGTGGTGGACTGGCTGGTGGCCCGTTCTACATGTTCGTTGTTCGCGAAGTACGGGCAGTGGAGGCGTATGCACTCTTCAGATTGGTATCGACATTTTAGCTGTTACCACGTTGGAGGAATTCGGCTGTGTCACTCCTGTGGATGACAGAATGAGCGATACACAGTTCACCACACTGATGGAGTCGAATTGGAAAGAATTCTACAATAATGCATTTCCCACGGAAACTGTGCTCTATGCGGCAGCAGAGGGGATAGCGATAGCAATGGATGTTCTTCTGTTTTTCATGTCGAAAGTGCCCACAGCTGACCAATTGATTGCGTACTCATCCCTTCTTGTCTTGTGGACTGGTCTGATGCTGGCATTCCTCTGTGCTGTCTGGGATGGGGTAATAACGGGTAGAACTTCTTATGGAAGCGCCTACGGCTTGTTGGTCATCACTGGTCTCATCACACTTGGAGAGGACTTGGTTCCGCTACTTAGTGTAGCGCAGCTCTTCAAGCAAATCTGGTACATGCGTGGGTTGACGGGAGTCGGTTTCCGAGTAAGGTGGTGTGCTGCGCTGGCCATTTTCAATGCATTCATCCGCATTGTTTTTGGATTCACAATGATGTTTATGGCATTGTTGGTGTACGAGCTGCAAGTCACATGTATGAATTCGATATGATGGCGGTTGTTGTCGATGTCGCTGGGGTTCATTCTGTTCTTGCTTGGGCTGATTCTAACAGTCCTAGCCATATACATGGAGGCAGCAAGTCGTTCCTGTGGTCGCATGCCCGCTTCTCACCTAGCAAGAATGGTTGTGGGGTCACAGTTCTCCAACTTTGCGTTCTATTTGGTGGCGGCCGAATCATTGATGATGGGTGTAGGCGTCTGGTTCTATGAAGCAACATTGTATGAAGGACTCATCGGCATACTACTCGTGGGGGGTGTTGCCATGTTTGTCACAGTAGCTGCAGCAAATCATATCCGATTTGCAAGGTCCGAGCCCAACGCTCAACTCATTGCCCAAGGGTATCTTGAAGCCATCAGGGATCGTGATCCGAGAGAGGGGATAGACTATATAGTACAGTATATACAGGACCCTCGGTGGGGGGTTCCCCCGAGCCATCTCAAGGTGATTCTCACACAGATGGCATCTCGCTCAGATGGGTTCGGTGATGCCGCACGCGAGAAGCTCGTAGAACTGGGCCTGCTAGACACTGGTGACGTGAACCACTCACGGCAGAACGACCTCCCATGAGAATCTGCTTGGAATCAAGTTGGCTGTTGCTTCAAATTCCGAGATACACCCCGCAAGAAACTACTACATGTTCAAGAGTCTCCGCTACTCAATAGGAACCCCTAGCAGGACTGTTGATTCGGTGGAATAGGCGCCCAAGGAGTTTCCTTTCGTTTCTTCCCGAAACGACAAGATTGTGGTGGGGGCCTTTCCAGGGAGGCCACGGGGCCGTCTACGCGACTATTGACGGTCAGAGCTACGGGTACCCCATCGCCGAGTGCGACAATGCATCGAGGGTGATTAAGTACGTGGCGATTCTGGGGTACCGATACTCGTCGGTCAACTTGGTGGGCATGCGAATCCACGACATCAACGTGGTCGCAGATTTGAACAGACATGGCCCGACAGCACCAGACCCGAACGTACTGCAAGAATTCGATGGAACAGCTGAAGGGGCAAATAGTGAACTACTCGCTGAACCGACAACACAAAGTGCTGAATCGCATATTCAAGTTTGGTGGGATCTCGATTCATGGTGGCCAGTGCTGCATGAGCTGGCTGAGTTTTGCATTGATACAATTCTATATACAATTCACTATACTATTGATCTCTTAGAATCGATTCAGCTTGTTGACCTTGTTGGCGGCAAACCTCGTGACGATATCATGGCGAGCGGTTTCTTCGATCTCTCCATGAGCATGGCAATAGTTGCCTCTCTCCAGCTTGGACTGGCTTGTCTTTCAGCCTCCGAGTATCTATGGAGTTCGTATTTGGTTCCCACTGTTGCATGGTGTATGCTTGCCGCAGGAATTGCGTTGTTAGCTGGCTCAACAATCTGGGCATTCTCTTATGCGGGACAGAATCTCGATGCAGGGTTATGGGACGATGCAGCAGCATTTTTCTTCTTTTTTGGACTGTTTATCATGATGTTCTGGATTCTGATAGGATATAAGAGCCTAGTTGGCATTTTGACAACAGTGGTTGTGGGAACATACCTACTTGCAATAGGACTACCTTTGTCAATGGTGCTTGATGGTTTACACACATTGTGCAAGCCTTTAAGATTTAGCAGGTTGGCAGTACTTTTGCTGCTGATCATGTTCGGTCTTGCTGCGGCACATCACTACATCCGATACTATGGGGGATGACGAATGCAAGAATTAGGTACTCCCGTAGAAATGCTTACAGGAGTGGTATTGATTGGGCTGGGAATGATTGTTCTTTGGTGGGAACAGAAAAGATACGAAAAGCTGATCTGTCAACCACTGACAGTTCCGCCTGTTCAATCTACTGCTAACCCATCTAACAACACGATTGACAAAGGGTCTACCACTCAAGCTTTGTTTTGGTTGTTCTGCTTCTTGTTATCCGGGTTTCTTACTGCAGCCGGTGGTTGGTTTGTTTTTGATCTCTATGGTACCGCTTCACTTCTAGTCCTGTTCCTTCTTGTGAATGCTCCAATAGGTATCACTCGAATACGCAGACCCCCAGACTCTCTCGCAGCCATCATTGCCCATCTGGAAATTCATGCACTCATTTCTAAGGGAAAAATAGCTCCAATCAAAGAAGAGATGCAAAACTGTTTCAAGACAAGAAGATTAACCAAAAAAGAACAACGACGACTGCTTTTGCATTTGTCAGATCGAGAAGATAGTATTGGAAAAGCAGCAAAGAATCTGTTAGAACAGCAGAACTGAAAGGAAAGTAGCGACGAACCACAATTCCAAGGATTCTTTTGAATTCTTATTCCCAGAAGAATAGACTTACTGGTTCAATTCCCAAAGAACTGAAATTGCAACCATCTATTGCATTTCCAAAGTATTGTATCAGCGCCAATTTTGTTGCATGAGTTGACAGATACGCAGACTGCTGAGCGTACAGGATTATGTCAACTCAGGAGGTCTGACTGGGACTCATTGGGACTGTTCCTTGTCTTGATGGTGTTCTGGCTATTGGTCATAATTCTCGATGTTTCATTCAAGAGTTGTATTGGGCCAAAAGACCTTCACTGGTTGGATTGCAAACTGCTCGGTTCCTTTGGAACAACTCTTGCCACTTACAAACTGATGGTTCTCTTCACACTTGCCCTAATAGTTCCACCGTTGATTGAACTCTGCCGGCTAATTGGCCCACTATTTGTTTGGAACGTCTCTGACTTTGGAATAGCTGTTGCGACATAGACGTACGTCGCATACTTATGCTACTCCGACGAACTGGAACATAGAGAGCCAATGTGGATGGGAAACCATTGCGAAATCTGCTGACAGCATCACAAGTAGAGCCAAAACTCACGATTCAACGTGTCATTGAAGCACATGAGAGTGAACCTATCAATAAGAGGATCAACTCGGCATTTCACGGGACTTGCAAGCTAGCAAGATACATCGCTTGGTCTTATGATCTGTAGGATTCTAGGCGAGTATGGCTATGCATTGAGCGATTAGTGACTGCTGCAAGGAAATGCTAGAACAATGAAACTCCTGTGTGCAAGCCGTTACCAGATTTCAACCTCTCGGTCCCTTGCTTGACGGAAATGTCTTACGCTTCGTGTTACCACTGTCTCATTGCGGGCAGAAGCTATGCTGGCAATGAACGTGTCATTTCTCCTATGGACTTGTCTTTCTTTGCTAGGTCTGAAGTTAACCGATCGTGTGATCAGATGCTACCATGTTGAAGTCAAGGAAATCCAACCTCCTAAGGATGCCCCTGACCTTCTTGAGAAAGGCATATGTAACATTGCACGATGACCAGATGCGGCTCGTGATGCTTGTCCACTGGGACGATGCGTGGGCCGGTGCCACCAAGGGCTGCTTCGACGTGTACTTCTGTCCGCAGGAAAGTTCCTCAGGGTACCAGAGTTCAGGGTACATCTACACGTTGCTCAAGAAGACGGCAGAGTTGTGGTGGGGCCCTTTCCAGGGCGGCCACGGGGCGGTCTACGCCAGTATTGATGGTCAGAGCGATGGGTATCCTATAGCGGAGTGCGACAATGCCTCTCGCGTGATCAAGTACGTGGCGGTCCTCGGCTACTGCTACTCGTCCTATGACGTTGTGGAGATGCGAGTCCATGACATCAGGGTGGTGGCGGATCTGAGCAGGCACGATTCGACAGCGCGAGACCCGGAGGAGCCAGTAGAACTTGACGGAACGGCCGAGGGTGTGGGTGAAGCCGCAGAGTCAAGTCCTGCTGTCCAAATATTTTTCGATTCTTGTGTGTCGGTCTAGGAGCAGGTCGTCAGCTGGTGGGATGGTTGGTGGTCCAGACTGCACATGAGTGTCAGTCTCTCCACTGTGGCTGGTGGGACGGTGGTGCTTCATCTGTCGGTGGACATTCTGTTCGAGCTGAGGTTTGAGGACTTTGCGATCAGCACGCCAGCCATGGAGCAGATG
>QMYR01000130.1 GCA_003662765.1 Candidatus Thorarchaeota archaeon | reverse complement strand
TTGAGGAGTTCCAGGGGTACTACCACCTGACCAAGCGCGGACAACGCTGGTACCACCAGAGACTGGGACAAGAATGGGGCTACTAGTGCCGGGGCACGGCACAGAACCGCCCGGTCAGTTGACACTCCTTTTGTCGAACCCATGACCACCATAACCACGGTTTGTGTGTCGTGAAATTGTGCAGATAGCCCAATACTTAATAAAAGAATCAGATTAGCGCTCGTGCGGTCCGAGTTAGAAGATCCACAGCAATCTCCTCATTGGAGATCAATCTCCCCCCTCCTAACCACGCGAATATGCCTACTTTCTCTTCTCTTCTGAGTCGGACCGCAACCTCTACTTCTTTGCCCGGGGCAAGTTGAGTTGCAACGGCAATGCAGCTAGTTCTGCCTCGGTATTCTGCCGCACGAGCACTCAGAAGAGTGGAGAGTGTCAGACACGAATGAGTATAGAGAGATTTGGATCGGTCATCGAGTCGGAGAAGTCGGGCATTGCTCAGATGATTCACCTGTTCTGTGAGAAGCATCAAAGCCCAAGGCGGGTCCTCTACGACGAATGCCAAGAACTATTGACCTACGCTCACGAGCGCCTCGAGCATTGCCGTTTCGGCGAAGAGAGGCCCACATGCCGAAAATGCCCTGCGCATTGCTATCGCCCTGCAATGAGGGAGAGTGTGAGGGCCGTCATGCGGTTCGGTGGTCCCCGGTTCTTCTTCCATGCACTGATGAGATGGATACTGCACGCGATACGGGATAGAAAGAAGGTGCAGACTGCACAGAGAAGCCTTGAGAAAAAGAAGGAGTAGGGGTGGCAGTGCCACCCTTCTCGTCTTAGTTGGTGACCGTCTCGACAGCCTCTTCGTCAATTGGAGCCATGAACTCGGCAGCCTTGCGACTCTTGTGAATCGCCCATGCGGTGACGAGTATTAGCAGCAGGGCGGCCCCCGAGAGGGCAATGTCAGTCATGAGGCTCTGACCAAACTGGTAGTGGACAAGCACAGGCGCAGCGATCAATGAAATCAGGTTGATGACCTTGATCATCGGGTTGAGCGCCGGACCTGCCGTGTCCTTGAGCGGGTCACCAACAGTGTCGCCAACCACACTCGACTTGTGACGCTCGGATCCCTTGCCCATGTTGTTCGCAGGATCGCTGACCTCGTCCTCGATGGTCTTCTTGGCATTGTCCCATGCGCCACCGGTATTGGCCATAAAGACCGCCAGAAGCTGCCCGGAGAGTATGGCACCCGCCAAGAATCCACCAAGCGCCTCCACGTTGAGGAGGATACCAACAACGAGAGGTATCGAGATGGTCATGACAGCGAGGCTGACGAGCTCCTTCTGGGCTGCGGCCGTGGAGATCGCGACTGCCCTTCCATAGTCTGGTTTCCGCGTACCCTCAAGGACACCGGGAATGCGGAACTGCCTTCGGACCTCCTGTACCATCTGACCTGCGGCGCGAGACACGGCCTTGATGTTAAGGGAGGCAAATAGCCACGGAATCGCTCCACCGACAAGCATTCCCGTGAACACAATTGGCTCGGAGAGCCTGAGGAACGCATAGCCGGTGACGGACTCAAGGTTCGTGTCCACAATGTAACTGTAGAAGAGGCTCACTGCGGCAATCACAGCCGATGCAATAGCGACACCCTTAGTAATGGCCTTGGTTGTGTTGCCAACAGCGTCAAGATCCGCCATGATCTGCCGTGCGTCCTTGTCGAAGTCTTCGGGTGAGAGCTCACCGATTCCGTTGGCATTGTCGCTTATTGGTCCGTAGGAGTCCATCGCGACATTGTTGCCTGTGTGAGACAACATTCCTATGCCTACAAGCGAGATGGCGTATAGGACGAAGATCGCCCCCTCGGCAATGTAGAGCACTATAGCAATCACGAAGCTCACGACTATCGCCATCAGAGCTGCCACAGTGGACTCAAACCCTGACGACAGACCCTGAAGGATGATCGTTGCTGTACCTGTGTCCGCAGCCTTGACAATCTCCTTCACCGGAGCCTTGCTTGTGGAGGTGTAGTAGCTCGTGATTGGGTTGAACGACACGGCCAGCATCACGCCCGTTGCAATCAGCGCGCCCAGCCTCCAGTCACCAGCGTAGAAGATACTGATGACGAACGCGGACGTGATAGTGATTGCGCTGGACACTTCATAGGACATGAACATAGCATGCTCTGCGTCGTCAGTCTTCCACACGGCCACCATGAATGTACCCACCATTGACGAGATGACGCCGATGGCACGAATGACCAGTGGGAAGACTATCCAGAACATTGGGGCACCGCCGGCTAGACCTCCAAGCATGTGATAGATTGCTAGACCGAGGATTAGTGATGAAACAATGGTGACCTCGTAACTCTCGAAGATGTCGGCAGCCATTCCTGCACAATCGCCAACATTGTCACCGACAAGGTCTGCAATCACTGCCGCATTCCGTGGGTCATCCTCGGGAAGTCCCTGTTCCACCTTGCCCACAAGGTCAGCACCGACATCAGCAGCCTTGGTGTAGATACCACCACCAACCCTCATGAAGAGTGCTATCAGCGTGCCACCGAGGCCGAAGCCCAGCAGAGCGTCGGGAGCGGCCAGACCGAACAGGATGAAGATCGAAGTGCCCCCCAAGAGACCAAGGCCATCGGTGAGCATCCCGGTAAAGGTGCCACCGTGATAGGCAATCTCAAGGGCACGGTTTCGCCTGTTTCCGCCCTCACGCGTCGCCTGCGCCACCCTGACGCTTGACTCGACTGCAATCCTCATTCCGAGCTGTCCGACTATCAGCGAAAAGCTCGCACCGAGAATGAACGCGCACGTCCTACCGATGGCAACGACAAGACGAGTGTACTCGAGATCGTTACCAAAGACCTCAATTGCCTCCTGGGTCGGTGGGACAATGTACACGCTCAGAAACAGGAAGATTGTCAACACGACAAGCGTCGGGATGATCGACCTCAGTTGTTTCTGGAGATAGGAGAGAGCACCCTCCTTGATGGCGTTCCACACCGCTTGCATCTGCTCGGTGCCCTTCGGCTTGGCCTTCACACCCTTCCAGAGCCAATAGGCGTACACGAGAGAGATGATCGCTGCAACGATGACGAATAGTAGCATTCCCTGTTCGAGCAGCGTAAAGTGGTGGAGGAACGTGTCGAATAGTCCTTGCATGTTACTATCACCACGTAAAGGGTTTCAGAGCATACAGTACCGGCTAGGGCTGTCATTCGAGCTCTGGATTTCCCCTTTGCACTATGCTGTCCGCGAGAACAGGGCCCTTTAAGCATTGCCCAGACCTGACAAAAAAACGGTACCGAAGGAAATGCACAACCATGCCGTATCACCGGCCCCGGCCTATTGACGCACATATCGTCAAACTGAAAAGCCACACGGGATGAAGTTCAGAAGTGAATTCTGATTCCAAATGAACTGGAAGGCGAAGCCACCAATGAGTGACGAGAACAGCCAACTGATCGCGGATGCCATCCGCACCGTAAAACATCCTGCAATCGATCTGAGTCTAGTAGAGCTGGGAATCGTAAGGCGATTCTCAGTTCACGGAACAAGCGTCCATGTGGAGTTCGCGTGGCCATTTCAGGGCATACCCATTCACGACCAGTTGATACTGTCGGTGAAGAGTCCCGTCGAGAAGCTGGGTGCCCAGATGACCTTTTCAGAGGACATAATGAGCAACGAGGAACGCCAGAAGTTTCTCATGCTTGAGCAGATGGCCTGGCGGGGGCTCTAGTGTTCGAGAGCCGACACACCTATTTCTCTCAGAATAACAAGAGTGGATGGTGGACCGGGCGAGATTTGAACTCGCGACCTTCTGGATGCAAACCAGACGATCTACCGGGCTAATCTACCGGCCCACAGTTCAGACCTAAAACCGACTGTCGCCATTTTAACCCTTACGTTCGCGATACTCCTTGCGGGCAATGTCAATCCACATGGGCGCACCACGGAGTTGCATGGCCTCTTCCGGTGTCAACTCCTCGTACTTGACCAAAGTCATGTCATCAGGAAGAATACCGCTAACACCGGCTGGATCCTCAATCATGATTGTAAAGTCTGTGTCGCCATTGATGGCACGGTCAATCATCGCGAGCACCTCGGCACCTCGGGCTTTCTCTTCAGGCCGCTCAGCAAAGTTGATGGCGGTTTCAACAACTGGGCGCGTCCTGAGGAGCACCCCCTCTACATTCGTGATGAAGGACTCTGCCTGTGGTCCTGGTTCAATGTCGATTCCAAAGTCCGGTAGCCGAATTGTGCCCGAGCTGGACCTGATGACCCTCACACGGAGAAGTCGCGGATTGTCCACTCTGAGAGTCCATCTCGCTGGCTTGCGTTGCTCGGTCGTAAAGACATCATTGTGACTGAAGTGGCACTTGGGGCAACGCATCGTGAACATGGCAATCTGATTGAAGAATGGCACTGTGTACAGGACCGAGTTCACCTGAAGCTCGGCAGCCCCACAGACAGGGCACCTGATGGCAAAGTTCTCACTCATGGGTCATCGACCCGCAGTGTCTGCATATAGGCATATTCCAATAGGCCAACACTGGTGGCTCACGAATGTGACGAAGTGGATTGTATTCTCCGGAGTACATCCATGCAACACTCAAAAACAAACCCAGAAAGGAAGGTATCAATAGAGCGTAGCCCGGCCACGAAACCAGGAGGGTCATGCTTCATGGACGTGAAGAGCCTTTATGTGATAAAGAGAGACTCAGGGGTCTGCCTGTATCACAAGGACTTCAGAGAGCCACTGTTCGATCCTCATCTCATATCCTCGTTCATCTCCGCCATGATATCATTCTTTGAGAGAACGAACCAATCTGTGGAGTCGGTCGCTAGGGCATTTGAGGGCACAGACTACAAAATCGTGGTGGAATTCGGCGACTGGACTGTGGGCGCGCTCGTAGTGAATAGTGACCGGGAGTTCCTCCGCGAAAAGCTGCGGGCCATTGTTTCAGAGTTCGAGAAGCAGTTCTCGATACTGAGATACGTGGACATTGACTTGGCTGTCTACACCAGATTCGAAAAGACTGTCATGAGCGAGTTCATCTTCGACGAGATCACCGAGGAGACCATCATCCGGAAAGTGCTGAACTGGGACCTCATCACAACTGACCCCGATGTCAGGTCATTCCTGCAGCTGCTTCCTGAGCAGTGCTCTGTGAAGGACGCCGCAGAATTCCTTGAGATGCCCATTGAGATGGCAATCCACATGGCAGCAGAGGCTGTCTGGGAAAAGGCCGTCACCCTGAGTCAGCCTGTCAAACCTGACGACATCTACCAGACTACGATGTTGGCCGATGTGACAAGAGTGGACGAGGTGTCGCCAGAAACCGTGAGGGCTCTGGCCGAGCTCGACGGAGAGACCCCCCTTGCAATTGTGGCAGAGAGAGTCAAGACCTCGGACCTCAAGCGATTTCTAGACGAGATTGCTCTCTTGGTAAGAAGGAAGAAGATTGAGAAGGTCCCGCCCGCTCAGGCCACGCTTGTCTTGCAGACATCTGTCTTGCAAGGGCTCCTCAGCTCAGGCGCACGGCTCATCGGCATTGACAAGGCGAAAGAAGTATTTACAGAGTCCAAACAGCAACTCATCAGCGTGTACTCGTGGCTTGCGTACATAGACCTTGAAGAGGGTGTGGATGTGGACATCAGAAGCTCGTTGATTACTGCGTCAGTGAAGGGGACCATCTCGCCATCAGTGATCTACGACGGCTTCAGAGCACTTATGCAGTTCGTCACGAAACGCCTCAGCGCCTATATCGGCATACGTCCAACAAATTGCATTGTCAGGCGAGTCAAGGAGTCCACTGAACGACAGTTTCCGAGTCGTAGCTATGAGGTCCAGTGGGAGGCCATCACCGTCCAGCCTTGACAGCAACGTAATCGTAACTATCTTATTTACCGAGAGAAGCCATATTGCAATCATTCGCAGGAGCCGACCCTCTTGAGCCACAAGTCAACGGCCGCCAACGTCTTCTTTGTCATGGGAGTGTTGCTTGCGGCTGTGGGACTGGTGCTGTACCTCACTGGCAACGCCGTGCTTTTCCAGTTCTCGGTGGTCGTGGTAGGGCCGGTGGTAGCAATGGGTACGGGTCTCTTCGGCCTACGACGGTTCGCTCGCGGAGGTATCATAGGCCATGACCAGTTCTCGACCATGAACGGTCTCTTTGCTTTGGGCCTCACAGTCCTGAGCTTGTCAGAACTGCTGGCAGCTGTCATCGCACTGGTCCCTGGGCAGCAGCCATCATTCTTTACTGTCACGCTGCTTCAGTTCCCGGGCGTTCTTCTTTGGGTCCTTGGGGCCGCAGGCTACTATCATGCATGTCTCGACACCATTGGTTGCTCGAGTGGTCGCAAGACAGTTGCCTTAGTTTCGGCCATGACAGCCGTTCTCTTGGCAGTCCTGTCCACCTTTGGCGTTGAGCATCTCGGAGGAAGGAATATGTTTGAGCTGTTGGCCTATGTGCCGACCGCCGCGTGCCTCATCATCACGATCCTACTCCTACTGAAACTAGGGTGGATGTTTAGGGGCGGCCGAATCAGGGTTCCACTGTTCATCCTCGCGTTCGGCGCAGTGTTGTTCCTGATTCAGATAGTTCTTTGGGGAACATTTGGTATCATCCCTATCGATGCTGTGGTGCGCGCGCTGGCTGTCGAGGCATACGTTGTCATCGGGATAGCACATGAAAGGGCCTCAAGAATATGAGCGGGCCCTACGCTCCATCGTCCTCCGCTAGCGCTCTCTTCAGCGCGGCCCTAGCCGGCGCAGGCAGAGCATCGGGATTCGATAATAGCTGCTCGCGCATCTCAGGACTCATGTTCTTTAGCATCTTGGCCATCATCTCTGGGCTCGGAGGTTCTCCTTGTGCCATCATCGTTCCCATTGGGGACCCCGCAAAGGGCGGGGCGAACGTGGGCTGCGGTTCTGGCTCACTCGTAACCTCTTCATGTGCGGCACGGATTGCCTCCTCGCTAATCTCTTCCACACCTTGGTGGGCATAGTAGGTATCGTAGAGTCGCTTGAAGGTCCCTCCGAGAGCAAGGAGTTCCTCGTGTGTGCCCTCCTCTACGATTCGTCCGTGGTCGAACACTATAATCTTCGAGGCATTTGCGATAGTTGTGAGCCGATGAGCAATCACCACCGTCGTTCGACCCGAGAACAGTTTGGCTTGGGCCTCCTGCACCAGAGCCTCGCTGTAAGCGTCAAGCCGACTCGTCGCTTCATCCAGTATTAGAATGCGTGGATTGGCCAACATGGTGCGGGCTATCGTGATCATCTGCCTCTGCCCGGCACTGAGATTCTTGCCATTCTCAATCACCATCGTGTTGTAGCCGTCGGCAAGTACCTCAATGAACTCGTCGGCCCCTATCATCTTGCACAATTCCATAATCTCCTCGTCAGTGGCATCG
>QMYR01000129.1 GCA_003662765.1 Candidatus Thorarchaeota archaeon | reverse complement strand
TGGGTTGACCTCGATTATCTGGTTGCTCTCTAGCTCATTGTATGGGATCCCACTGGCCGTGATCAGAAATCCTTTTCCAAACCGCGCGGAGACATTACCTGAACTTGCCCGTACAAGTCCTAGCTTAGCCATCATCTGAGCAGTCTCCAGCACTTCAGTGCGTAGTGAGTCAAGCCTCTCTTCTTGCGACCTATTGGACATCCTTACTCCTTCCCAACCAGATGGTACGGTGGATGCTGCACCCCTCGCTCGGTGATGATCCCGGTGATCAATTCTGCTGGTGTCACATCGAATGCCGGGTTCCATGCTCTCGCGCCGTCAGGCGCAAAGCGCACTCCAAGTGGGGCGAGGACCTCGTCTTCGCTTCTCTCTTCGATTGTAATTCCTTTTCCGTCTGCAGTATCAGGGTCGATGGTCGATGTGGGGGCGACGATGTAGAAAGGAATTCCGTGGTGGCGGGCGAGGATTGCCAGTTGATAGGTCCCTATCTTGTTGGCGCTGTCCCCGTTTGCGGCGATCCGGTCGGCTCCGGCGAAGACAGCGTCGATCCTTCCACGCGCCATCAGTGCTCCGGCGGCCCCGTCCACAACCAGACGGAAGGGAATTCCATTCTGCAAGAGTTCCCATGCTGTCAGTCGTGCTCCTTGCAGCCGCGGCCGCGTTTCACATGCGTATACCATCTCCATCTTTCCCTGTTCGTGCGCCGCGCGCAGCACCCCGTAGGCGGTCCCGTACCCTCCGGTAGCGAGAGCTCCGGTGTTGCATATTGTTATGACGCGCGCGCTGTCCGGGAGAAGGGCCGCCCCGACGCTGCCAATATTCTGGTTCGCCTCTATATCCTCGGAATGGATCAGGCGTGCTTCGGCGAGCATCGCAGCATGCAGATCTCCCGCAGGCTCCCCCTCATGCTTGCGAAAGGTGTCAAGCATGCGCTCGATCGCCCAAGTGAGATTGACCGCTGTTGGTCTAGTGGCACGCAATGCCTCCGCAACCCGATTCATCTCCTCTCCCCTCTCTAGCCCGAGAACCATCCCGTAGGCAGCGGTGATTCCGATCGCCGGTGCGCCGCGAACTCGCATCGTCTTGATCGCTTCCGCCACTTTATCGACATCCGTTATCCGCAGGACGACAGCTCTTCCCGGTAGTCGTGTCTGATCGAGAAGGTCGATTCCCCCGTCTCGGTAGACGATGGGCGTAAAGACATCGTTAAAAATCGGAAAGTCTCTTTTTTTCATCATTGTTTGATATAGTGTTTTCCAAGGGCCGCGGGGACGTTCGCTTTGCGGATAAAGAAGGCCAGGGCAATAACGGTCAACAGATACGGGAGCATGATCGAAAATTGACTTGGGATAAAGCCTTGTAGTCTCATCTGGAGAGCATCGATGAACCCGAACAAGAGCGCAGCACCGAGCCCTCCAATCGGACTATAGTTTCCCACGACCATCGCCGCGATCCCGATGAACCCGCGTCCTCCGACCATCCCTGAGGTGAATCGCCCCACGCTGTTGAAGAAGAAGGCCCCTGCTAGGCCACACAGGACACCATTTAGGATGGTATAGACGTAGCGCGTGCGATGGACGTTGACCCCAGCGGTGTCCGCTGCCTCCGGCTTTTCCCCTACAACGCGGAGGCGGAGGCCCCACTTGGTACGGAACAGGAAGATCTGGGAGGCGAATACGAGCAAGAAGGCGGCCCCGGTTATATACCATGTGCTAAGCGTTGGTGCCGAGGCGGAGGTCCCGCGCCATCCCCACACTGCACTGGTGATGAACAGAGCGAGCCCAGCGACGAGGATATTGATCCCAATCCCAGAGACGACGTGGTTGGCTCGGAAGCGGATGCACCAGACGGCGTGAAGGGCCCCGGCCAATCCGCCTGCGACCATGGCAGCGATCAACGCGATCCACGGACTCCCCGTGAAATAACCAACCAGCGCCGAGACAAGCGCGCCAAGAACGGCTGTCCCTTCCACACCCACGTTAATGATCCCGGCTCGCTCAGAGAACGTTTCCCCAAGAGCAATGAGAGCGATCGGGCTTGCCAATCTGAGGGTGGCGAGGAGGAGTTGTATCGTGAATATGTCTCCGAGAGTCGTCATTTCTTCCTCCAGTGGATGAGAACACGGATAAGTGTTGGCGCAATGATGAAGAAGATCACCAGCCCTTGAATAACGGCGGCGATATCACCAGGAGCGGCCCCCGATCGTTGCACCTGCATCCCTCCAGCTCTAAGTGCCCCCATCAACAGCGCGGCGAAGATAGCCCCAATTGGGTGAGCACGGGCGATCAGGCCGCCGGCAATCCCATCCCAACCGTAACCGGGTGAGAAGCGGCCGATGAATCGAAAGTGGGTTCCGAGAACCTCCCCTGTCCCGGCCAGCCCAGCGAGGAAACCAGCGAGAGTCAGGGCAAGGATCAACTTACGCTCGATTCGGATTCCCCCGTATTCAGCCGCCGGGGGGCTGAGTCCGACACCTCTGAGCTCGTACCCTGCTGGAGTGCGGAAGAGGTAATACCAGACCACCAATGCGAAGAAGACAGCAACGATCAACGCCATCGAAACCTGGGTCGGTTTCATGATCCGCGGGAGAGCGGCAGTGGGGGCGATCCTGATGGTCTGGTTCGCCCAGTACTTGGTGTCGTGAAGCGGGCCGCGCGGGGCAACCAAGTAGTCGGTGAGCCCGATCGCCACATAGGAGAGCATCATAGTAGAGACGAACTCGTTCACCCCGCGTTTCGCCTTGAGGTAGCCTGGAATCCACCCCCAGAGTGCGCCACCCAACCCTCCAGCTAACAGACATACAACCACGTGCAGGGCAGCAGGCAAGTGAATGTACGCTCCCACCACCGCGGCCACGATTGCCCCGATGTAAAGCTGTCCTTCTGCTCCGATATTGAACAGGCCGCAGCGGAAGGCGAGGAGGAACGAAAGCGAGGTGAGGATGATCGGTGTTGACTTGGTCAACGTTGATCCGAGGGCTAGCTTCCCGCCGAATGCTCCCTTCCATAGATTAATAAAGACTGCGCTCACTGAGAAGCCAGCGGCCCAAACGATGAACGCGCTGATCCCGAACGCGAGAACGATCGAGAGCGCTGTGATTCCAAGCTCACGGAGCAGAGTAGATCCCTTCGACAGCGAAGTGTTGCCTTTCAACCTTCCTCCTCCGCTCCGGTTTGAGCTCTGGCTCCACTCAGCATCAACTCTCCGAGCTCGCGCCGGTCCGTGTCTTCCGGATCCCTTATAGCCACGATACTCCCGTTGTAGATGACAGCAATTCGGTCGCTTAGCATCATCACCTCGTCAAGGTCCATCGAGATGAGAAGAACGGCTGCCCCATGATCCCTCATCTTCAAGAGTTGTTCATGTACGTACTCTATTCCTCCCACGTCGAGCCCTCGGGTCGGTTGTGCGGCGATGATCATACGCGGCTCCTTGGAAAACTCCCGCCCGACAATCAATCGCTGCTGGTTCCCCCCGGAGAGATTCTGCGCTAGAACGTACACCGATGGAGTCTTAACGCCAAATTCCTCGACAATTCGCTTCGTGTAGTTCGTAATCTCCAGTTGGTTTTGCCAGAATCGGCTCGGAGCAAACTGGTGGATTCGTTGTCGTCCAAGGATCGCGTTCTCCCGCAGGGAGAAATTCATGACCAGTCCGCGGAGATGTCGGTCCGCCGGGATGTGGGCGATTCCAGCATCGATGAAGTCACGCACCGTCTTCCCTGTCAGGTCCTGTCCACCAAGGGATACCGATCCTTTTCTGATCGGTCGCAGACCCGTCAGCACCTCAGCAAGTTCGGCTTGACCATTCCCCTGGACTCCGGCGATCCCAAGGATCTCGTTCTTGCGCACGTCGAACGAGACACCCTTCAACGCTAGCAAGCCGCGGTCATCTTCTGCCTCAATTTCCTTTGCGCGGAGGACAGGTTCTGGGGTTTCCTTGGCCTCGGTGCGGCGGACAGTAAACACCACGTCGCGCCCCACCATCATCTCAGCCAGTTCCCGTTCGTTCGTCTCACTGGCATGCACAGTCCCGATCACCCTCCCTTTGCGCAAAACAGTGATCCGATCGCATATTTCAATCGCTTCCCGCAGTTTGTGCGTAATAAGGATGGTCGCCTTCCCTTCTTGTTTTAGCTTGCGGAGTGCGGATCCGAGGTGTTCGACCTCTTGCTCGGTGAGGACGGCCGTTGGTTCATCAAGGATCAGTGTGTCTGCCCCCCGGTAGAGGGCCTTGATGATCTCCACGCGCTGCTGTGCTCCCACAGGTAGCTGATCCACGCGAGCCTTGGGATCGATCGGGAGGCCATATTGGTTTGAAAACTTCTGTATCTGCCGGATAGCAGCTTCTCGGTCGAGGAAGATGCCAGACTTGATCGGCTCTTGACCAAGCATGATGTTCTCAGCCACGCTCAGGCGAGGAACGAGCATGAAGTGCTGATGAACCATCCCGATCCCGAGCCTGATCGCCGTAGCTGGGCCGTAGTTGGATTGAGGGTGTCCGTTGATAAGAATCTCACCGGCATCAGGCCGGTAGAGTCCGTATAGAGTACTCATTAGAACGGTCTTCCCGGCGCCATTCTCACCGAGAAGACCGTGTATCTCGCCGCGTTCCACGGCAAAGTCGACACTGTCGTTAGCAACAACACCCGGGAATCGTTTGACGATTCCCCGCATGTCTACAGCAAATTCAGGCATCGGCTTGCCTTGATCTCCTTCTTGGACCACTTGACCAGATCAGTGATCGATTACGATGGATCCGTCTTTGATACCGTTGGCCGCTTCGACCAGCTTCATGATCAGCTCGCAAGGGACATCGACCTTCGACGCGCTCTTGGTAATGTAGTCGTTGACGTCGAGGTGCCCGATAGCGATTCCGGTTCCGAATCCGAATTGGGTGTTTATCCCGTAGCTATAGATACCAGGAGCCCAGGTTCCGTTGGCCACTTGCATAACCTGTGACTTTACGGCTAGATCGACACGCTTCAGGCCGCTGGCCACGATCACGTCCGCATGTTCGGGGGACGTGGCTGCCTGGTCGACATCGGTTCCGAGTGCGTACCAATTGGGGTTTTCTCCAGCAGCAGTGAACACACCAAGATGGGACTTTCCAGCGGCGCCATATATGTAGTCTGCACCGGCGTTATACATCTCACGAGCCAACTCCGCGCCCAGGGTGGGGTTCGCCCACTCACCCACGTAGCGAACGAGTACGTTGACATCTGGGTTTACCCACTGTGCTCCCTGGGTGTATCCCTTCATGAACCCGATGATGAGCGGAATTTCCATGCCCCCTTCAAAACCGACAGTATTGGTCTTAGTCAAGTAACCTGCGGTTACACCACAAAGGAACGCCTCCTCCCAGTCGTTGGTGACCACCGAAGCGATGTTGTCACCAGCTACAACCATGTCGACGATCACGAACTTCTGGTTCGGGTACTGCGGTGCAACGGTCTCCAGGGCCGATGCTTGGTCGAAACCTATGCAGACAATGACAGCGTAATCGCCGGAGTCGGCGAACTGAAGCTGGTATCCTTCATACTCGGAGACATCGCTCGGCTCAACGTAATCGAGGACGTCTTTCACTGTCACCCCGTATTGGGCGGCGATCGCTGCAGCTGCTTCCGATGCACCCTTGAAGCTTTGGTCGTTGAACGACTTATCGCCGAGCCCTCCCGTAGCGAGGATCAGGCCAATCTTTGGGGCTTGTGCACCTGCAACTACCACAACTCCCCCTATCACGAGCACCAACGCAAGTACTAAGAATCGCCTCATCATAGGACTACCTCCTTGTGGAATTTCTCTTCAGGCGAAGTGGATCTTGATAGACTCTTCTCGGTCTCATCTTAAGTCCTAAAGAATCACCTCCTCTTGCTGACTGAGCCTATTCTTCCTTCGTGATTCAGTCAGAGCCTCTCTGAGTTACTCGAACAAACATGGAATCCAGATGCACTCGCCTCCCCTCGTTACAGCAAAACGCATCACCATTGCCAGGCCGAATCCTCGATTAACCGAGGCTGCAGCAGCGTTCTTTGTGGGAGTGTTGAGCAAATCTTCGGTTGCATTCCTCATTTGTCTTCACCTTGGCTGAGATGTACAATTGCTTCCAGTGCCGCTGTGATCTCAAGGTCGATTGCACTGTGCACCACCTCTCTATGCGGATTGTAAGCCCCTGTTGAAGATTGTCGAGCATCACCGTCAATAGCCAGGATAGCCCCCGCTTTCACACCTCGCAGCAGAGCTACACAGAAGATCGCAGCACACTCCATCTCCACGCAGAGCGCTCCTGCTTGCGAAAGGATCCCGAATCTGAGATCAAGCACTCCCCGGTAGAAAGCGTCGTATGTTACCGCAACACCTCGATGAACGCGTGCCTCTAGGGTATTGGCCGCCCGCCAAAGTGCATCGACTACTTCGTGATCGGCTACGGCCGGATATTCAGCGGGAAGAAGCTGCTGGCTGGTTCCATCACCACGAACCGCACCGGTTGCCACTACCAGGGCGCCATCTGTCACGTTGTCCTGCAAGGATCCCGCGGTTCCGACTCGCAAGAGCACTTGTGCCCCAGCATGAATCGACTCCTCTGCGCAAATGGCTGCGCCAGGTGAGCCAACCCCTGTAGAGACTACACCCACTGAAATTCCTCTATAGAGCCCACGATATGAATGAAACTCTCGGTTCTTGGCCAATGCTTCTGTTTGGTCAAGACGTGCAGCAATCTGAGCTGCACGCGCCGGATCTCCAGGCAGCAGCAGATACGGAGGAAGCTGACCAGATGATAGGAGCAAAGTAGGAAGGCGCATTTTCTCCCTCTTTTTGGGTACATTCTCGATATACGAAAAGACGCACCCTGTATTATCATGCGAATCTTACGCACTTTAGTATCCTAGCATGAGCTGCTCGCGCTGTCAAATCAATATCCATGTGGCAGCCCCCTCGATGCTGACGAGGGGCATGAAGGAACCATGCCGCGTTGAGCGGTACCTGCGATGAGGCTAGAATGTCCATTTGGAATCGACAGATGGGTGATGAAGTCCATCCCGCGCGCCCTGCCAAGGGCTAATGACTCCTACGAGGAGATCGAGGAGACACCAAGAGTGAAAACAGGAAGAGAAGGAGAACGGGATGAGTGGCGATGATCTTTCGTCGCGAGAGGCATCACTCCAATAGCGATCGTCCGTGGTACATGCTCCTGGCGCGGGAGGAGAAGGGTAATGGCGTTCCCGCGTTGTTCACCTATCACCTGCACGATGTCCTGACGAAATCTGGGTGTGTTATGTGCCGCTTGGTGCGCGAGAGCGAAGAGCAATGGCTGTGGAACCTGCTCTACGAATACACGGGCGATCCACAGATTCACGCTCGCTTTGCCGATTCCCTGGGCCTGTGTGGCGAACACGCTGAACTGATGCGCATGGTCGTGGAGAGGAGGCAACTTGTCACCCCA
>QMYR01000128.1 GCA_003662765.1 Candidatus Thorarchaeota archaeon | reverse complement strand
TCAGCTTCGAAGTATATGGTGTTCTGCTTCCTCTGCAGCCTCCCGTCCGAGAATATGTAGATTGGCTGCTTCATGGCCTGAGCATTATTCCGACCCCGAACCTACCCGTCCTCGGGCTACGCCGTGCCGAGAAGAAGAACTTGTGGTTGCAGCAGGTGCATGTCCTGGCAACCTCTACTTTCTCCTCAGGTACCCCCATCTCCATAAGTTGGGCCCTGTTCGCCTCCCGTAGGTCCAGGTAGGTCTTCCCACCACGGAACTTCAGGAACCTGCCATCGAAGAGCGATGCCACATCCGGCCCTACTTCATAGCAACACGGACCGATGGAAGGACCGAGTCCAACGAGTATGCCCTCAGGACTACAACCGAACCCTTCTACGAACACCCTCAACACGCTCTGCGCTATACACCTCACAGTTCCCCTCCATCCTGCGTGGGCGACTCCTACGACCTTCTTCTCAGGATGGTAGAACAGGAGTGGGACGCAGTCCGCCACCAGGACAGTAAGGCATATGCCGGGGACATCCGTAACCATAGCGTCCGCCGCTTTTATGGCAGTATCCCTTCCGAAGGCCCCCCTCCCCTTCAGCTCCTCCCCCACGACCATGACCCTCCCGTCGTGGACCTGCTCCGCAAAGGTAAAGCTCTCCAATGGAACACCGAGGGCGGATGCGAGCTTCTTCCTGTTTTTGAGCACTACCTCCGGCTCATCCCCCACGTGGAACCCTAAGTTCAGGGAATCGTACGGAGGAGAGCTGAACCCCCCGGACCTCGTGGATACGAAGTGGAAGATCTCCTCGTGTCCTGCCAAGTTCTCGAAGAACCAGAGCGAAATGTCGTCTATACGTCCCTCGAACATCTACGTCTGCTCGTAGGGAATGCTCGAGTCGGGCTTAATCCTACGCCCAGCAGAACTCTGCATATGCACATGGACGGCATATCGGGGTCCATTCCACCTTGGGAGGCTCAGGAAGGGCCTTTATGTAAGCCACCCTCCTGAGGACATCTTCTACCTCCCTCTCCCCTTCATCGGTCAGCCGAACTTCGACCCGCCTCCTCTGCCTCGGAAACCTCAGCTCTCCTACCAGACCTTCCAAGCCTTTACGCTTCAGATAATAAAGGTAATAGAGCACCTGAATCCTCGCAGCCTCTTCCATCTTCTTGGAGTACTTCACCTCAAGCACCCTTCCGCTTTCCAGGAAGTCCACCTTTATGAGGGAGTCCACCATAAGCTCCTGCCTCTGAAGGCGGGGATATGCGGTCTCGTGCAAAAGCGCCCCCAAAGCCACCTTATCGCTGGACTTCTCCATCTCTATGTGATGGGCGTAAAGCCAGAGCTTTCTGGGGCATACTATGGTATAGTTGACCTCTAAACCTCCTACCTTCAGAGCTTCAAACTCGGATTCGGTCATAGGATTTCTATTCAGCTTAGACAATGTTAACATCCAAGTCCATCTCCTTCGGCAATAGGCCTAATTCTGAATCATATGCAACTTCAGCCAACAGTACGCCCTCTTCCAGACGTTGGAGCTTACCAGCGTTATTGAGCATATAAAAGGTGCCCAATGGAATGGGAACAAGTAATTGATATGCCAGCAGGTACTGTTTGTCGGACATGTGACGTGCGAATTCATCGTAAAGTCTTCGTGGCAGCACCTCGACACCTTGAAACAGACCTCTAAATTCTTCCTCTCCTTCGAGAAAGCGACAAAATGGGCGTAAGGCGTTTAATATCTGTTGAAATGCTGCGCTTGCTTGTTCGTATCTTCTCCGTTCATTATTCGTCCAACCATCCTCATAGGTCCGTCGCACCCATTCGGCAGCGATCTCAACCGTTAAAGGGGTTCCGTCATCTGGTGCATATTTCAGGGTCGCATCCAAGCGCTCAGGGTCGTAAACCCTCGTCAGAAGTTCGGCATCGAACTTTCGAGCTACGTGGACCTCTACACCTTTAGGATGCTCACCGTAGCGGTTCACCCGACCAAAGCGCTGGAGCAAATCGTCAACTGGTGCTACCTCGGTAAAGATGGTGTCAAAGCTAACATCCAATGAAACTTCCACAACCTGCGTTGCCACAAGGACCTTCACTAAGTCAGTTTTGCCTTTCAAAGCGCTGATTACAGCCCTCTCTTTAGCCACGCGATCTTTACGAACGAAGCGACCGTGGAGTAGATGGACACCGTCCAACTGTTCCTGCAATTGGCGATAGATCTTCTGAGCTTGCGCTACATGGTTGGCCACGACTAAGACACGTCGTCCATCACGGACGGCTTCCGATATCATCGGAATGAGCGTTTCCAGTGATCTATCGTACCAACGGATGTGATGTCGGACTTTACTGAGGAATTGCCTCGACCACTTATCATCGGCTTCTAATTTGAACTCGCAAGCTCTGCTCTCCAGTGCATCCTGAAGCAGATCCCTTAGGAAGGGAGGAAAGGTTGCGCTCATGAACAGGAGACGCCCGCCCAGCGCCTTCAACTTCTGCACCATCTCGACGATCAGGGCGACGACGTGAGAGTCGTAGGCATGGATTTCGTCAAATATGAACAGTCCACCTACCATCTCACTTATTCCTATCTCGAAACGAGGTATACCGAAGAGCCATTTGAGCAATTGGAAAGGTGTTGTGACCTTAAGAGGCTTATGGGCAAGGCGATCAATGTCCACTTCAGCTTTAGCTTTGCATACTGCAATCTGATATTCGCCCGTTCGTTCAAAGTGCTCCCGGAAGGCATAATCTAACGCCCGGGCGTGTAGGACGGCCACGTTGTCCTTACCGAACCGCTGCTCCAGCGTATCCGCCATGGCTTCGATGCTTGCCTGATAGGGCAAAACATAGAATATACGCTCTCCCTTCCGGCGGTTGCGGAGGGCCCAGAGCAACGCTGCGTTGGTCTTGCCAGAACCCGTAGGAGCCTCTAAGAAAGCATCGCCTTCATGTCCTCCGAGCCTGATTTGGAAGGAACGCTGCGGTGGCAAGGATGGTGTGGGAAGGGCAATTTTGAACTCCTTTAAACCAGCACTTACAGCGTGGTCGGCAGCCATAAGGTAACCCCGTGTCAAGAGGAAGGCCATGATCTTAGGGCTGTCCAAGGTGAACTCCTCCACGAAATCTTTCAAACGCTCGACGAACTCCACAGGCATGGATAGGTTCTGGGGCCCATCGGGAAATGGCAAGCTATATAACTCAGCTCGACTTTTCCAGAAGTGTTGCAACCACCTCCAGTACGGCCGCAGCTCTTCCGCCTTCCGCCGGAACTTCTGTTCCGCTTCCGGTAGGATGTCGGGGATTACCCGACCTATATCGTTGTTCAGCTGGGGATCGTCCAGATTTCGATGGTGTGTAACTACAGCGGCGACCGCCAGCTCGATCACCTCGTCCTTAGCTCGAGACGATGCGAGCAGGATAGAAGCGGACAGGACCTCGTGGCGGAACTCCCATCGGTACTTACGATCTTGCAGAGCCCTTTGGAACCCCTCAGCTGCCTTCCCCAGATCATGTACTATAGCAGCCAGCTTAAGCGCCTGAGCAATATGTTCTGCCTGTTCCTCGCCCACAACCTCCCGCCAATGCTCCCTGTAAGCCTCTACTATAGCACAGGCATAATCGGAGACCTGGTGCAGGTGCTCCTCCAGAGGGATTCCCTGTTCGCCCGATTTCGCCAGAGGCTCATCCATCGCCATGGACTAACCAATCCCGACGGTAAAGCGGGATGATAAGGCCGCTCTCGGTGTCCTTAACCAACCAATTCGGGGCATCCCGAAGCCGCGCGACACGATGTGCGTCTATAACGCCGAAGATGCGCATCCCGATTGGACGGCGATGCGGTTCGTCGGTAAAGGCAACGGGAAGGTTTTGAAGCCACGCCGGAGCGCTGTTTCGCATGACTAACTTCATCGGCAGCAGCACTCCTCCCACCTGTCCCTTACTGACCGGCTCTAAAGTTACCGGGACGATGGACTCTACACTTGCGACATCTTGAGAACGTCCCAGAAGCAAGCTATAACGAGGTCTTCGGAACGCCGGCTCCCATTCGGGCGACAGATAAAGGACAAGACAGGGCATAGTCAGAAATTCACGCCGGATGACGGTGTAGGCCTCCGGAGGACGTCGGGGCTGAGGAACCCGTTCCGGCCTTTCGCGTGCGATCTGGATGATGAACTCCAAGTCGATCCCCTTGCTCTCATAATCGCAGCGGTAAGCCAGCCACTCTACATCCTGCGGTAGGACCCATCTGCCGCTTGCAGCGGAGAGCAGGCCAAAGACAGTGCATAGTGGTGGCACGGGTAAGGTAAGCTGATGTCCCACAAATCCTGGAACACGAAACGAAGCGGTGTAGGCCCTCAGCGTTATCCGTATTGCTTCCATGTCCATGCCCTTTACGGTAGATGTCGGTCGAACATAGGACGCACTAGGTCAGCTACCCTTTTCAATGCCATCTTGGGGGTCCTGAGGACTTCGATGCATTCCTTAAACGGCGACTCTTCCTTGAAGGCCTTCAGTACCTCCTTCTCGTTTGCCAACACCGTCGCCCGACAGCCGAAGTAAAGGGCTTTTCCGCCATCGGCCGGCTCGAGCACCCTGTCCTTGTAGTCCTCGAGTACGGAACGCAATCGTTCTAAGTTTAAACAAATGTTCTCATTGTTCTCATCAGGCTTAAAGAGCCTCTGGAACGGTGCGTTGCCACCGTCCAAGAAGCCGATAAGGACGGCGACCGGCCTGACATCGGAGAGGTTACGGGCGAGGCGCGCTCCACCCCGCAGATCGGCGAGAGCCTGTATGACCTGCTTCACCCGCTCGGCACGCTTTTCTTTAGGCAGCCAGTAGACCTGACTCTCATCTTCGTCCTGTCGTAGCTCCATCTCATGACCTTGGACGATATCCTTGGACAGATCGTACATCTCCCCGAGGGTAAACCTTCCGACATCGGTGAGGGATATTGTAAAGACTCCCTGCAGGCAGGTCGTATAGTGCTCAGCCTCGAACGGAATGATGTCCGTCCCCGGCGGCAGATTACGGGAGAAGTGCCCGAAGTCATCTGAGATGACGTTGGGCAGCACTGAGATCAGGAGACTGTTCTTCAAAGGCGAAATTCGACGAAATGTGCCGGCAGTCTCTCCCCGCTTGCGCGCCACCATGTAGCCGAACAGATCATCCTCCTCGTAAGCGATGGGATCACCGGTAGTATAGGCACTTTTCGCCTCACGTGTCACCGGGCTGGGTTTCCAGCCGAAATCTTCGTAGAGGACCTCCCTCCACCATCGCCGCCACGCCTGTCCGGACACGTACGGATAGCGCAACCGACCTATGCGAATCTGCTTGACGACTATAGCGTTCTCCACCCTCCTTCCTTCCTCAAGGCCGGCGTTGTTTAACGCAGCCCCGTTGGCCTCGATAAGCACCGCGCCTGTCAGTACAGGATATGCCATTACGCCTCACCTCCTTCGATAGTTTCCGCTTCTGTCCCTGTCGCTATTTCTTCCCCCTCAGGTATTGCCTCCCTTGCTTGCTCGAACAGAAACGCTAAAAGGTAATCACGTAACAGCCAAGCTCGCTGCGGCTCGTCTAAGGGAACCAAGAAGATAAAATCTGAGAAACTTATCGCTCCCTGGCGAATTGCTGTCAGGTAGACACCCCGAAACCGGTCGACGCTCCGAGCGCTTTGTAGGTCGCCGAGCCATCGTTTCAGGTTCGGTGACCTTTCGATGAGCTGCTCACCTATCCGTCGGATACGCTGTAATATCTCATCAGGAGGGGGAGCTGAAGGCTCCTCCACGGAAGATGGAAAAGGCTTACCGTGTTCTTGACAATACTGCCACTCATAGATCACTGCCAGTAGGACGTCCCTGACTTGGTTGGCAGCTTTATAATCGTTCGGCGGAAGCAGGACGTAAAATTCATCGTGTTTCAGCCAACCGTCACGGACGTAGCGTAACAGTATACCGTATATATCCCCATATCTGGCGTTACGCAACTCCATAACGTGCCTTCGATGGTCGTCACTCAGAGCAATCCGAACGCCCAGCTGTTCTAAGATCGCCAATTTCGCTGTGGGCACTTTCATCACCTCCTGAAGATACAGACGGTGTCCAATCCATCCTCCATGAAGTTTTGGGATTTCATGATTAAGGCAAAGGGCAAGAAGGTCTTGCCCGTTTAGAAGCTGTACGGCAACCGATTGTACAAAATTAGTGCGTGCCTTCCTTTCCTTGCCCAATGTTCCACTTGAAATTTGAAGCAACTCTTGCCAAAACTTCCGATAGGCGCTGGGAGAGCGTAGCTGCAATTTTGCAAGGAAGATAAGAAGTTCATTAGGAATGGGTACTACCTGCACGTAAGTGTTGCGAAGATCATTGGAGAAGAGATAAGCTGTTGCTGGGATGGGATTCTGATAGATGTTCCTCAGCTGGTCGCCAAACTCATCCAGTAGCTCACACAGTAAGTAGAGTACTGTGCCGGCGTCTCCTGCGGTCTCCCAAGAGGAGAAGAAATCCAGGGCTTCGTTGCGGGCGATGAGGGCGTTAAGATGCCGCCAGCAATATCTCTCCGAGATAGTTTCGACGATGGGAAGTGCCTGTGTGTGCAAAAACCAAAGCCGGTTCCGAACGCCGGTGCGCATTACAGAGAGAGGGAAAAACCGTACCGCCAAGGCACAAATTCCGCATATGCGTACACCCCAATCGAAGGCTGGATAAAAGTTCACTATGCCTCCAAGCATCGGCATTCTATCCTTGCGTACTATGACCATCGTATCGGTCTGACGTCGCTCCCCACATACATAACATACCTCGTTACCATCGCAGGTCTGCAGACATCTCTTCGCACGTTCTAAGTCAGCTCCTATCGCCTCACGGAACTTCCGCCGCACATTCTCCGCCTTTTCCTCCAGAGTCTTCCCTTTCCAATTGGAAGGATTGACTAACTCACTGTTTGGGAAAACTTGGGACATCGCCGAACGCACAAAGGCCTTTTTCACCCCTAATCCCAACGCTTGGTCGCTTAAAAAGATACGCTGGAGTTCTTTGACAGCGATATCCAGGTGAACTGGTGTCAATTCCTTCAAATCTCGCGCTTTCGCAACCGTCGCCAGTGCCGCTAATCCTGCATCCACGAACGGATGACCAGTCCAGTGGATAGACATGTACCTTACCCCCTCTCAATCCGAGCTGTGGTCGAATATGACAACCTCCCCTGTCACAAGACGGACTATTACCACTCAGCATATACCTTGGCCGCGCAGGTACAAGGTTATCTCCCGAATGAAATCGTTAATGTCGGCAACATGGAGCTTAACACGCCGATGCAGTTCCTCCGGTGTGACCAATGGATAACGGTGAACCATGATATTTCGGAAGCGAGCCAGCTCACCCATCCGTTCCGCCAGCGACGGAGATAAAACTCCATGCGTTGCCAGACGGACGAATACATCTGGATAACTCGTCGGCGTGCCCC
>QMYR01000127.1 GCA_003662765.1 Candidatus Thorarchaeota archaeon | reverse complement strand
CCCTTCCGGAGCATGAGGCAATCCCCGTGGAACGAGAGGAGCCAGGGGCACCTGAGCCCGAGGAGGAGCCAGAAACCCCAATCGAAGAGCCACCAGAGCCATCCCCAGAGGAAGCCGTTCAACCGGAAGAAACTGTGAGCGACGAGGCTGTGGAACCGGAAGCGGCTGTGGAGGAATCGCCTGAGGCGGAGGATGCCACACAAGAAGAGGCCGAAGACACCACAGAAAACGAACCGGCATCTTGGTCTGACGAGTGACTGTGGGTGAGGGGCAGGCCTGCTCGCCGAGGACATCGTGGGCATGCCTCTCTTGTCCCAACACAACACTGCACACGAATCCTTTTATCATGGTTCGGAAGTATGGAACTACTCGTCAACAACTCCGGTAATTCGGAGAATAGGAGTTGCCTATCACATGGCGAAATGGGAATGCCAAGTCTGTGGCTGGGTATATGATGAAGATGTGGGAGATCCCGATAGCGGGATAGCACCCGGAACGAAGTTCGAGGACATTCCTGACGACTGGGTTTGTCCGATGTGCGGGGCTAGTAAGGAAGACTTCGAGCGTATAGACTAACCTCGCGGTCTGATTGCAGCGCCATCAAGCTCCTGTGGGACTATGGGAGGTAGCTCAACGTCTTTCATACACACGACAAGTAGATAACATTGGCAAGAGGTCAACACTGCATGACTTTACACAGCGACTCGGGTGGTCACCTATGAGGGTGTCAGACGGAATCTACGCACGCGCTGAGGGACGCTGGCTGGGAGCGTGCCTGTTAGCCCTGATTGTTCTGTCCGTGATCTTGATGGGCATTGTCGCTCCGGCCCTCACATCCATCACGGGGATGCCAGTCTTAGATGTTAGGTTCGGATACAGCCCTGAAGAGGCCAACGCTTTCTTTGGAGCCCTCGGAAACGGTGGGATGGCACTGTACCTGATCTTGGTTGGCGTTGACACGCTGTACCCGGCGGTGTATGCTCTCTCGGCATCATTGGCACTTGGTATGTTGCACATGCGAGTATGCCGCGACGGACGCCTGTCAGACATCGTTCTTCTTCCCTTGTTGGCTGCGGCATTCGACTACGGAGAGAACATATTGCTTCTTTCACAGGCCCTATCATATCCTACAGTCATCGACAGTGTCATAGAGATAGCAAGTATTCTGACTGCGGCCAAGTGGATTGTACTGACCGTGGTTCTAGTTCTTATCCTTCTTGAGGGACTGTACTATCTGGTGCTCATGACTCGCAACCGGGGCACGCCGCTCCTTGCTACATGACATCGAAACGGTTTTGTTAGGACAATCCGACGTTCCCGCAGAGGACTGACTAACGATGGACGAGAATCTCCTCAAGATTAGGCACTCGCTAGCACACGTTATGGCCGAGGCGGTCTTGAAACTGTTTCCAGACGCCAAACTAGGTATTGGGCCCGCGATCGAGGACGGCTTCTACTACGACTTCTTGCTGCCACGCCCCCTCACACCTGAAGATCTTGCTGAGATTGAGAAAGTGATGAGGGAGATAATCAAGGGAAAACATGACTTCGTAAGGAGGGAGATCAGCCGTGAAGAAGCCCTTGAGATGTTCAAGGACCAGCCTTTCAAGATTGAGCTGATCAACGAACTGCCTGAGGACGAGCCAATCAGCATCTACACCCAAGACACTTTCACAGACCTTTGCAGAGGCCCACATGTATCAAACACGAAGGAGATTCCAATAAAGGCCTTCAAACTGCTGGAGGCCTCAGGAGCGTACTGGAGAGGAGATGAGAAGAATCCTCAACTCCAGAGGATATACGGCGCGGCATTCCAGACGAAGGCCGAATTGAAGGCATACCTCGACCGTCTTGAGGAGATTCGTCAGCGCGATCATCGGCGTCTCGGCAGGGAACTTGAGCTCTTCTACATGACCGACGCCATCGGCTCCGGTCTCGTGCTGTGGTTACCAAAGGGCGCAGCCGTCAGAGCAGCCTTGGAGGACTACTGGCGGGAGGCGCACTTCAAGGCCGGTTACGACCTCGTGTACAGCCCTCATATCGCCAAGCTTGACTTGTGGAAGACCAGCGGGCATCTAGACTTCTATCGAGAGAACATGTACTCTCCTATGCTCGTGGATGAGCAGGAGTACGAGATCAAGCCCATGAACTGCCCGTTCCACGTCCAGATGTACAAGATGCGCAGGAGAAGCTACAGGGAGTTTCCGCTCCGCTGGGCTGAGCTGGGCACCGTATACAGATACGAGCGTTCTGGCGTTCTCCACGGTCTCTTGCGTGTCAGAGGATTCACCCAGGACGACGCACATATCTTCGTGCGACCTGACCAGCTCAATGAAGAGATCATCAACATCCTCAAACTGAACATAGAGATCCTTACGACCTGCGGGTTCTCTGACTACGACATCTACCTCAGCACGAAGCCTGAGAAGTACGTCGGGTCTGATGAGAACTGGGAGAAGGCCACCGAGGCCCTGAAGCGAGCCCTCGAGCAGATGGGGCTGGAGTACCAGATTGACCCTGGAGAGGGCGTATTCTATGGTCCCAAGATAGACATCAAGATCCGCGACGCCCTGGGTAGGTCGTGGCAATGCACCACTGTACAGGTGGACTTCAACCTTCCAGAACGCTTCGACATGACGTATATGGGAGAGGACGGTGCTGACCACAGGCCGATAATGATTCACAGAGCACTGATGGGGTCCATGGAGAGGTTCTTCGGCGTCCTCATCGAACACTACAAGGGAGCCTTTCCCGTGTGGCTGGCACCCGTGCAGGCGCGACTGATACCTATCACCGACGAACAACTCGACTACTGCTATCAGGTCGCCTCGGAACTCAGGGAGCTTGGTGTCAGAGCTGAGGTCGACGACGGGCCTGAGAGAATGCAGAAGAAGATCAGGAACGCCCAGATGGAGAAGGTTCCGTATCAGCTGGTGGTCGGCAAGCGAGAGGTCGAGAATAGACAGGTGGCCGTGAGGCTGCGGACTAACGAGGACCTCGGACCAATGGGGCTGGACGACTTCAAGAGCCTCATCACGAGAATCATATCCACGCGGTCTCTGGAGTTGAAGTGAGGAGGCTTGCCCCCTGCGCCTGTAGTTATCAACCGAAAGGATAAATGCATAGGGGAGAAGCGGGCCTAGAGGATTAGAGGATGAAAGAGGTTGAGACCAGAGTTGCCCGAGCAGTCGTACTTCTCGATGGTGCTCGCGTGACGAGAACTGGCAAGGTCACCCTTCCTGCAGGCACGCATGAGCTGGTCATCCGAGGAGTCACAGGGCTTGCACAGGTTGACACATTTCGTGTAGGTGGTAGGGGACCAGCGGTACTGCTGTCAATAGATGTGAAGTCTGAAACGAAGGTGTACGAGCCGGAAGATGAGGTCAGACACCTGAGGGACCAGCTTGAACAGCTAGAGCTGCAGGTCAAGGAACTTGAAGATCGACGCGACGTCGAGAATATCGCACTCTCTCAGCTGGAGATGACATCTACCGAGTACACCACGACGCTGGCTCCGTTACTCGCGGAGGGGCAGACGGATGTGGGTGCTGCCTCTACGTTCCTCAGCAAGATCGATGCAATGAGGGCAGAGATACAGGATACCCTCAGGGATATCGACGTGAAGATAGAGGATCTGAAGAGAGAGATTGATGCCCTACGTGAGAATCTCGACTCGGTTGGCGGAACTGTGCGTACAGAAGATGTGTACAGCATCTTCGTCAGAGTAGAGATGAAGAAACAGGGCAACCTTGAACTCGACCTTACCTACCATGTTTCTGATGCACGTTGGACGCCATCCTATGACGTGGACATCATATCGGGCAAAGCAAGAGTCAAGCGGCTGGCGCATATCGTCAACTATACCCGTGAAGACTGGAATGATGTGTCCATCGTGGTCTCAACGGCCACTTCACGACCCGCCAAGATAGAGAGGCCCGAACCGTGGTACATCGACGAGGACAGGGGGGGCTATTTGGAGAAGGCACCTTCAGGGTTCATCCGGCGGACGTTGGGCGGTGTGACCACCTACGAGGTGCCGGCTACTGTCACGGTCCCTGCCGGTGAAACCAGCAGTCCAATCCTTCTCATGGAGGAAGAGATGGAGGCCAAGACACTCCACTACTGGTACGCCGATGAGATGGCGGAGGTTGTGGCACATGAGGAGGTCACGAACGGTGATACAACGATGATTGAGGGCTCCGTTCGCGTGTTTCGAGAAGGCGAGTATGTTGGAGAAACCACAATGCCTGTGGTGGCGCCTCACGAGACCTTCAAGCTGGGCGCCCGCACCGCGTACGATGTGAAGGCCGAGAAGAAGCTAAGGCAACGGGTTGTCGAGAAGGCAGGTCTGACGCGTGGGAAGAAGCGTCGATCTTACGAGTACGAACTGAAAATAGAGAACTTCTCCGAGCAGGACATAGAGATTGATATCTTGGACAGGATCCCGCACAGTCAAGACGCAGAGATTGAGGTTCGCCTCGACCGCGAGGGGCTGGACCTCGAGGAGGAGAACGTGGGAGTACTCAAATGGCGACGAACTGTGCCAGCGGGCGAGAAGGAGATCATAACGTATCGGTTTGAGGTTGTATGGGACAAGGACATCATCATAACCCCGCCGTTGCCGTGAGGAGGTGTAAAGTTGATAGAACTCAAGACAAAAACATCCGAGGTGACTGTCTTCAGAGACGGAGCACGTGTGACGAGGACCGGCGAGATAGAGCTGGAGCGGGGACGACATGACATCGTCATCCGGGGACTGAGTAGAACCGTTTCGTATGACAGTGTGAGAGTCAACGGCCTTGGAAACGTGACGCTGCTCAATCTCACACTTGAACCCGAGAGCGCAGCGGCCACTGACAGAGACCGTATTCAGGAACTGAAGGAGCAACTTCGTGGACTTGAGCGAGATAGAGGCCAGCTGAACGACGAGATAAAGCGACACAAGCTCAGGGAGAGCCAGCTCGTCAGGCTCGCTCAGAGTACATCGTTCGCGCTGGGGAAGAGATTCGCACACAGCGACGCTGAGCCAGAGACCATCGGCGCAATCGCTGACGGGATGAGAAGGGAACTGACAGCACTGAGGAAGAGAATTCGAGAGTGCGAGGTTGAACTGCGCAGGGTCGAGGATAAGATCAAGGCTGTAGAAGAGAGCCTCGAACAGATCTCATTCGAAGATGATGTGGTCCGACGCATGGCCGTATTGCTGAGGCTTGAGGTGCCAAAGAAATGCAAGCTGGACCTAGGTATCACGTATCAGGTAGGGCGTGCTTGGTGGACACCGAGGTACGATGTCAATCTGACCGTCGATGCAGCCCATGTCAAGCACATTGCGATGGTGACGAATCAGACCGACGAGGACTGGACCGATGTCATACTCTCTGTCTCGACAGCCTCTGCTAGACCTGTTGAGATTGTTGAGCCCAAGCCGTTCTACATAACTAGGTTCGTCCCACGTCCACCGGCAGCGCCCAGTCCAATGGCCAAGAAGATGATGAGAGCACTTGCGGCACCAGCTCCTGAGGAGGCAGAGAAGGCCGAGGAACAGCCGGAGGCCGAACCAATGGACGAGCTTGGCGCGGAGGTCAAGGAGGAATTCGGCGGAATTGTGACGTACCGAGTACCGGGCACGGTCACAATACAGTCAGAAGAAACACCAAAGCCGGTGACACTAATCGAGAGGCGTCTAGATTCCAAACGATACTACTTCTGGAACGCGGCGGAGAGCGAGTTCGCAGTAGTGGCCGAAAAGGTGACCAACGGCGACTCGACCCTCTTGCCGGGAGCGGCCAAGGTCTTCGCCGACGGCGAGTACGTTGGGGAGAGCGAACTGGAACTGATTGCCCCACACGAGGAGTTCGACATTGGGACCAGAACTGCCCATGACATCAGGGTGGAGAAGAAACTTCTCTCGCAAGAAACGGAGAAGGCGGGCCTCAGAGGAAAGCGCCGGCGATCGTACTCTTACGAGCTGATTGTCAAGAACTTCGCGGGCACTGAGATTGACATGGAGGTTATGGACCGGATACCTCACAGTTCGTCGGAGAAGATTCGGGTCACGCTGGGAGATACCTCCGTCAAGTATGACAAGATGGAACTTGGAGTAATCACCTGGCACCTGAAGGTACCTCCCGACCAGGAGCAACGCATCAAGTATGGGTTCGAGGTCGAGTGGGAGCGGGATGTGACGGTGGTCCCGCCCCTACCTTGACATTCGATGAACACGAACGCGCAATACAGCACAAGCTGGACCGGCTCTACGAGCGACCCAGCTCTTCCATGACCATAATCGCACGGACTATCGACCTTCGGAAATTCTCAAGCTTAATACTCTCGTTGGGTGAGTGAGCCCGACTGTTGAAGTCGCCACAGCCCACCGACACAAAGGGGGTCAGATCCTTGAAGAGATACAGAGGACCGGATCCGGGGCTCGTGATGTGGATCACAGGGCGATGACCAAAGGCACGCTCTGTGGCACGGGAGACCACTTCGACAAATGGATGGTCCACGGGTGTCTTTGCGGCAGGGTATCCTTCGTGCCATGCAATGCGCACGTGCTGGAAGCCATGAGAGTCGAGATGCTTCCTCAGTCTTTGGAGAATGGTCTCCGGATCCTGGTTCTCTACAAGGCGAAAGTCTACCTTGGCGGTGGCCCGTGCTGGCAAGACAGTCATCGAACCCGGTCCCTGATAGCCCGTTGTGATGCCGCATATGTTGCATGATGGCCCGCCATAGTAGGCCTCCTTCAACGCCTCCCCGGAGAGACCCCTGACAAATTCGTCAATGCCGTAGTGCTCGCGTATCAGGTCCTCGTGCACATCAACAGCGGCTATTGTTTCGCGCTCTGCGTCCGTGAGAGGCTTCACGTCATCGTAGAAACCATTGATCAGTATCCGTTCGTGCTTGTCCTTCAATGAATCAAGGGCACGAATCAACGTATACGGTGCTGACGGTAGTACACAGGCAAGCGATGAGTGGGCATCATGGGATAGCACATCCACCTCAAGCTGGACGTATAGAATGCCCTTCAGGCCTAGCCATGCCTCTTGTCGACCGGTCATGTCCTCTCCACCAAACTCCCAGATCCCGCCATCGGCGCGGAGAAAATCCCTGTTCGCCATCACAAAACCCGGCAAGTTTGGCGAGCTAATCTCCTCCTCACCTTCTACGACAAAGCGTACGTTCACGGGCGGTGTCTGGCCAGCCTCAACGAGAGTCCGTACAGCCCAGATACGAGAAACTAGGTCGCCCTTGTTGTCAGCAACGCCTCGTCCGTATATGCGGTCGTCGCGGACTTGTGGTTCGAACGGTCCGCTCTCCCAGAGTTCCAGAGGACCGGCCGGCTGAACATCATAGTGATCGTAGAACAACAGAGTCCTCTTCGCACCAACATCAAGCGACGCTGTCACAACGGGTGCGCCATCCGTCGGGTTGATCTTCGACTCCATGCCCGCCTTCTCAAGCATCTTCGCGACTAGCTCGGCCGCCTCGTCCATGTGCTTG
>QMYR01000126.1 GCA_003662765.1 Candidatus Thorarchaeota archaeon | reverse complement strand
TCATCCTGGTAAGTCAGCCATCATGCCGCGCGAACTTGATGACCATTTTGGTTTCCAGATGGTAATTACCAACTCGTACATCATCAGCAGAGATGAGCGGTTCCGGGAACCAGCACTTGCTGATGGCGTCCACGGTCTCTTGGACTTCGAGGGACCCATCATGACGGACTCCGGGACTTTCCAGATGTACTTTCACGGTCTCCCCTCTGAGGAGATTGATCCTCTCGAGATTGTGCGGTTTCAAAGGGACATAGGCACTGACATAGGAACTATTCTCGATGCATTCTCAGCACCGGATGTCGGGAGGACTCGCGTCGAGGAGGACGTAAAGGTCTCTTTGGAACGCGCCAGACTGTCGCTGCCAGAGAAGGGCGACATGATGCTTGCGGGAACCGTACAGGGGGGCATCTATGTGGACCTCAGGGAGTATTCCGCACGCGAACTCGCGAAATTGGACTTCGATGTGCATCCCGTTGGCGGTGTAGTGCCTCTGATGGAACAATATCGCTATGCAGACGTTGTGAGGGTCACCCTCGCGACCAAGAGGTTTCTGCCTCCAAACAGACCAGTTCACCTCTTCGGATGTGGGCATCCAATGTTCCTTGCACTTGCTGCGGCACTGGGCTGTGACTTCTTCGACTCAGCCTCCTACGCCAAGTTTGCAGAGGACGACCGGCTCATGCTGACCACAGGGACTGTCCATCTCAAGGACCTACGAGAACTGCCATGTGACTGTCCTGTGTGTAGCAGCATCACCGTGGATGATCTTAGGCAGATGAAGAAGAGGGAGCGCGAAACTGCACTCATGCGACACAATCTATACGTCACAGCAGCAGAGATGCGAAGAGTGAGACAGGCAATACTTGAGGGGAGAATTATCGAGCTGGCCGCTATCCGCGCAAGAGCACATCCAAGCCTGTATCAAGCCCTAATGGTACTCTTGGAACACAGAGAACAGCTGGAGAGGAGCCATCCAGTTGGAACAACATCCTCCATCTTCTATACGGGACCCGAAACTGTGAGGCTCACACCATTCTACCGGTTCCACTCGAGGATCATGCATTCGTTCCCCTATCGCAAGACACGCACGCTCCTGATAGTACCCCACCTTGCAGACACACCGTTTGCGGACACGACACCACGGGTGACCGCTGAGGTCAGACGAAGGACGCCGGAGGAACTGCTAGTTGTATACCTCACACCCTTTGGAGTTGTGCCTTGGGAACTTGAGCATGTCCATCCATCCCAGCAGAGCGTCTTCCCGAAACAAGTTGACTCGGACACTCTGGCCATTGTAGAACAGAGAGCAGTTGAGTTCCTCAGTTCAATCAATGCGAAGCAGGTGATATGGTTCGGACGTGATACACCCACAGACACCCTCTACTCGTCGGTCGGTAGCACGCTGTCAGCATCGAGGTTCGAGAACAGTGCAGAGATAGTCGAACAGATTCCAGAGCCGGCCCATGACTCGCACGGTTGGAAAGTGAGAAAGCTCAGGGCCATCTTCGCATACCAGTGGGAGTTGCCCAGTGTGGATCTCACAGGAGTCCGAATCGAACTCTCCCGTAGTACAGGCAAGATCCGGCACCTCAAGAGTGACGATACAGTTCTGTTCACGGTCGTTCCCACTACCGGTCTGCTCACTCCAACTGTTCACGGCGGCGAGATGCTGATGCGGATGGATGTATCATCGAGGTTTGTTGTCAAGATGCACGACGAGGCTGTTCCGTTTGTCAGAGAGGGGAGGTCTGCCCTGGCAAAGTTCGTGGTCGACGCCAGCCCTGAGCTCAGAGCAGGCGAAGAGGTAGTCGTGCAGGACGCAGATGGAGAGCTCTTGGCCGTGGGGAAGGCTCTATTAAGCGGGCCAGAAATGCTTGCTTTTGACAGAGGAGTGGCAGTCAGTATCAGGCATTCGTTGAAGCAGTAGATGGAGCAGGGGCCGTGAACAATGGGTGTCCGGGCACCTTCTTTAGCGCCTCTACTCCACCAAGTGGCAGTACCATGACTTCAGGACGCGGGGCATAGAGAGTTATCGTGTCACCGGCAGAGATCTCTGTGTCGGGGCTCAGCATTGCTTGGGCCTGGATATCTCCGACTTGGAAGTAGACCTCCAATGCGCTGCCCACATAGATTGTCCTCGTGACTGTACCGGATATCTCATTGTCTCGCGGGTCAGTCCTCTGAAGATGCAATGACTCGGGACGCATCGCACATTTCACCGGCTCACCAATCTCGAACGGATAACCCTCTATCGTGGCCTTACCGGAGATCATCTGGCCATTCGGTATCCGCACCTGCAGGTACTCGTTGGCGGATTCTATCTTGCCATCAATAAACGTACACTTGCCGATGAAGTCTGCAACAAAGATTGTCTGTGGATTGGAATAGATCTCCCGCGGCGTGCCAAACTGCTGGACATAGCCGTGATCCATGACCGCGACCTTGTCAGAGATGCTCAGTGCCTCACTCTGGTCATGTGTCACATAGACTGTCGTGATGGACAGTTCCTTCTGAATCCTGATTATCTCCTCACGCATCTCAAGACGAAGTTTCGCATCAAGGTTTGACAGCGGCTCGTCCAAGAGTAGCACATCAGGCTCAATGACAAGTGCGCGAGCAAGGGCAACACGTTGTTGCTGCCCGCCCGAGAGCTGATGAATGTGACGATCCTCAAGGCCAGTCAGATGTACGAGTTCGAGCACGTCGCGTACTCTTCGATTAATGGCGGACTTTGTGTACTTCATGCCATTGACCCGTTTCAGCTTGAGACCGTACGCAATGTTGTCGTACACGGTCATGTGAGGCCAGAGAGCATAGTTCTGGAAACACATGCCTGTGTTGCGCTTGTACGGGGGCACGTCTGTCACGTCCCGGTCGTCGAAGTAGATTCGTCCAGAATCAGGAGTATAGAAGCCAGCTATCAGTCGTAACAGTGTCGTCTTACCGCAGCCTGAGGGCCCCAGTAGAGTGGACAGCTCACCCTCCTTGAGGACCATGTTCACCTGATCGGTGGCAACAACATCTCCGAAGGTCTTCCGAAGATTCTCGAGTCTAATCTCAACCATACATCTCACCTCATATGCCCGTAATAGCCGAAGACCTAGCACCCAGAATCTTGTTGGTAATTGTAATGACTATCATCTGGAGTGCCATCATCAGGACACCAAGACATGCCGCATTGAAGTAGCCACCATACTGGCCAGTGGCATTCAACACTTCATTCGTCCAGAAGGTCATGGGGGCCTGCTCCCTTCCCACGCTGCCAAGTATCAGGCTTGTACTCACCTCACTGACAGAGTAGACAAAGGAGAGGAGTGAGCCGGCCAATACGCTCACACCAATAAGAGGCATTGTAATCTTGAAGAAAGTCTGATTCCGTGTGGCTCCAACGCTCATTGAGGCCTCTTCGAGGACTACCGGAGTCGAGAGAAGCCCTGCGTACGCCGCACGGACCGTGAATGGGAACTTCCTCACCGTATAGGACATCGTAATCAGGAACGCAGGGCCCCCGGGTGGGAAGAGGAATGTATTGTAGAAGAGCGTGAAGTAGCCCGTCGCAATCACGATTCCTGGTAGGGCGATTGGAGAGGTCACAAGGAGGTCGAGAGCAGTCTTGCCAGGGATGTCGCGGCGGGCAATCAGGTACGCAGCACTCGTACCGAGCAGTACAATCATCACTGTGGCAATTGCGCCATAGATGAGAGTCAGGTTGATCGACTGGGCGACGTTCTCATACTCCCATAGCACTGAGTAGTTGTCCAGCGTCCACGCGTCAGGTAGTATTGAGTTTGTGGACCAGTGATCTGCGAAGGACAATACAATCACGCTGATTTGTGGTATGAGAGCAAGAAAGAGAACAGGGATTAAGAGGGCATAAAGAAGAATCGTCGCCATCGGACTGATGCGGCGGGTTCGTGGGTTCCACTGACCGCCCTTCGAACCAGACTCGTACGAGCGCAATGATGTGTACTTCCGAATAATCATGAAGCCAATGAGAGCAAAGGTGAGGAGAATGAGACCGATGGCGGGCCCTTTGGGATCAATGGCTCCTGACTGCGTGGCAATGCTGTCAAACACCTGGTACGCTAGCGTCTTCTGAGCCTGAAGGTCATCGTAGTACACAATGGGAGTTCCCAGATCCTCGATGCTAAGAATAAAAGTCAGAATCGCACCTGCCTGAATGCCAGGCATCGCAAGGGGCCATGTGATGGTCCGGAACAACGTGAAGCCCTTCGCACCTAAGTTCTCGGCCTGCTCCTCAAGAGACGGATCTATGCTCATGAGTGACGAGTACGCATTAAGATAGACGAGAGAGAATAGTGACAGGGATTGAATGAAGATTATTGCCGCGAGGCCTCTCAGCTCGATTCTATATGGAATCCAATGCAAGGTTGCATAGAAGAGATTGTTGAAGAATCCACGTGCATTCAGAAAGCGCTTGATACCAACAGCGCCGACAAAAGGCGTGGCCAAGATTGGGAAGATGAGTATTGTGCGAACAATTGACTTTCCGGGGAAGTCGTAGCGTGCAATTATGAACGCGAAGAAGACGCCAAGCATCACTGAGAGTATTGTGACAATGATAGCCACGTAGATGGAGTTGAGAACCGCCCCGAGATCCCAGCCCTGAATCCTCATCAGGTCTCCACCCGTCTGAATTACGTCAAGGTGGGTGGAGTCCGTCCAAGTGCCAGTTTCAGGGTCATATTGCCAGGGCCAGAAATTTGTGTCGGCAAACAGGTTGACAAAGTGCTCCAGCGTTGGAAGTCCCGTCGAGGTGTCAACAAAAGCACTGTATACGACACTCAATAGAGGAGCTATGAGGAATAGACCAAACACACCAAGTACACCAATCAGTTGAACCCAAGATAGGCTGTCCATCTCACGCCGAAGCTGATGCCATGCCTCTCTCACAGAGTCCGAAGGGTTTCTGACGAAAGCACTAATGCGCCGCATTGAGGACCGGGCACCCTCAACGACGGATCTTACTCCTCGCCTGAAAAAATGCACTATCGCGCGGGGTATTTGCAATATGAAGCTCTTCAGACTATCACCCAGTGTGGCCGGTACCAGCTCCGGCTCTTGCTCCTGACTTGATGCCTCCATCGGTCTATTCCTCATACTCAACTGTGTCGTAGACATTCGATTCAAATGCTAAGCGCCAGAAGCAGCGCCTCGACTTGGGATTTGACATCATTGTAGTGTGCCTTGGCCGCAGCAGTCCAGCGCGACTGCACTTGTGACGCGTATGTTGCATCGTAGATCATGTCGTGGTTTATTGCACGCGCATACTCGATGGTGAACTGCTCATCAAGGCCCGTCTTTGGATCTTGTATCGTCACAGGTTGACCCATGAGATTAGCGTAGTACTCGAACTGGCTCTGGTTCAGCTTGCCATCCAAGTAGGCGTCAACTATGACATCCCAGCACTGCACCAGTTCTGTGTGTGCGTCGGTGAATACAGACTCGAAATACTTCACGAAGGCCGCATTAATCTCAAGGGACAATGTGTCGTTAAAGTCGATTCCTACAGTCTTGACGGTCTTGTTGAACGTCGCATACATCTGTGGGTGGGACTGGCCAAGCGGCTGATCGAAGGCCTCTCGCATCACAGGCATCCGAAGGATGTTGTCATTAAGCCACAGGGACTGAGCCTCCGGAGTAAGGACCCAATCGAGGAAAGCCTCTGCAGCCTCGGGATGCGGTGCAGTCGCCGAGATTGCAATGGGGTCACCGTTGACGATTGTCTGGCCCTCTGGAATTATGTATTCGCAGTCAGGGTTCTTCGACTGCGTCACATAGCCATAGAAGTCGATGGACATTGATATGCCGACCTCTCCGTTCTCGGCCGCGGACTGCGTTTCAACAGAGCCCAGGTAGATCTTGGCACTTCCCGCCATTCTTGCCAAGGTGGCCCAACCGTTCTCCCAGCCAAGGCCCTGGGTGATAATCTCATAGATTCGGGTATTGGAGGTGGTATCGGGGGCGTTACCCATGGCAATGGTAGGTATGGCTGGAAGCAGACTACCATAAGTCGCGTTCGCCAAGTCCGTCCACTTGTGAGGAACAGGTAGGCTATAGTCATCAAGGAACGCGTGATTGACTGTGAATCCGAATGAGGAGATTGCGGCTGCGATCCAAATGAGATTACCATTGGAGTCATAGCGCTTCATGTCAGCACCGGCAAGTGAATCGTTCACGCGTGCCGCAGCAGTAGCCATCTTGTCGCTCGTCAGAGGTTGGAGGTATCCGTCGCGCATGAGCTGGTCGAAGATTGTCGGACCACCGCCCCAGCATACGTCGACCGTGCCGGCGTTGATCAGATCGTCCCAATACTCGGCAGAGGGGGTCTTCCAGTCTATGTCTGTGATTCCGTATTGTTTCGCAATGTCAGTCTTGAGAAATGCACTCTCGAACACCGAGTGGATGGCCACATCGTGCCTCGTCAGAATCACCAATGTGATTGACGGAGCGGTAGTAGTCTGCGTGGTGGTACCCGTCGTAGTCCCCGTACTAGTCGTGGTGGTAGTCGGATTCGAGAAGAGAAGGTATCCACCGATGCCGCCGACTGCTATGATCGCAATCACGACCACAGCCAACACAATATTCTTGGTGTTGCGAGCTGGCTCAAACTCACTCATTTGATGCACCTCGGATAAAGCTCCGCAACCATGATGCTGCTCATGGTACTAGACTCTGAGTGACTGGTTGAACTGGAGTAATTAACTCTTTTCACAAAAGCCGGGATGCCACAGGTGGCGAGTACTTAGAAGTTCTCAATGCGTGTTGGGTTCCAGCCCCCGTACGGTGGGCTACAAAAAGAGGCAATGATAATCGTTGTGTCTAGATAATCACGTTCGGCAATAGAGATGGCAAGCCTCGGCCCTGTAGCGCCCCAAACAGCTGTTAGAAAACGTTTTATCATGCCCGGGCGAGAATTTGGAACAATCCTTCTAAAGGGAACACTAGACGGAGGACGCAGAGAAGATGAATACGAAACTTCTTGTTAGAAGGGTGGCTGCAATCATCGTCCTCATGACGATGCTCGCACCTGTCTTCACAGGACTCCCACCCGCAACGATCACAGCCGAAACTGTCAAGTCGCCCGGCGTCACTCCGGCCCAAAGCGCTGCGCTCAAGGTAGTCTTTGACTACTCCCATGGCCAGTTCTCCACCAAGCTCTACAACACTACTGACCAGCAGCTGGCGGAGAATCTTACGGCCCTGGGATACAGTGTTGTATGGGCCTACGGTGGAATAAATGATACAATCCTCTCCGACGCTGTGGGACTTGTTCTGGGCTCCGTATATGGTGAGGCCAACGCCTATGCCCAGAGTGAGATTCAAGCAATTGCCGACTGGTTCAATCAAGGCAAGAGGTTCCTCTGGGTCGGTTGCGACTCGGACTACAGCGGCGCCTACATCAACGATAACATGACCGCGATTCTCGAGGCAGTAGGCTCGCATGTCTATCCGGAGCCCACATCCATTGAGGACCCCGTGT
>QMYR01000125.1 GCA_003662765.1 Candidatus Thorarchaeota archaeon | reverse complement strand
TGGCAAAGAAAGATATTGTAGCAATAGTGGATGTGCAATGACAGGAGGAAACCTAATCTTTCCCACGAATGTAAAAGAATACCCGTGGTATTGTGAACACCATTGGTCTGAACATCGTTGGATATCTTGATAGGGGGGTGTACTGCGATACTATGTAACTGGAAGGACCTAGTGGTGTCCCAAACATCTATGATCGGTCCGCCAACTATAATCATAGACTATTTTCCTTACTTTGACCTCGTTATGTTTGTGATAGCGTTATTTGCCCTGACGCTTGTAGCATTAATGATTGCATACAGGAGGAACATTCGCAGTGGGCAATACTGGATTGTGACAATAGCTGAGATTGCAGTTCTGGGCTACGGTTGGGTCTTTTTTTACATAGAACTATGGGGGGATATTAGGACATTTTGGTCAATCGATTCCACAGAGTCCAATCACCTGATCAGTAGTATTTCCTATGTACTCTCACTTGCTGTCACTCTGCTTATCCTAGGGTTTGTTGAAACGTATCGTAGTCGTCGCTGGAGCACCAAGCAGAAACGACAGGGTGCACTTTGCCCGTAAGCAGTGTCAACATTGCCAGCTCTCCACGGACATATGTCACAATGACGTTGAGGTTCCTGAGTGGGAGCGGATGCTCTGTTTACATTGCATCAGTCTTGGAAGGAAGAGAGTTACGTTCTGGGGTGCATATTGGGATGATGAAGGTACGGTTTGGAGGGGGTCTCAGTTCACGAGGGTTCCGAGAACAACGTCGCGGGGTCTTGCTGAAAGTGCTCCTGCGTAACATCGAGTGGCTCAACTTCCTGGAGTGTGACGGAAGATGACTTTTCACACAGAGCCCATTGCAACGTAACACTTAAAGTACGGTCGAAGAGAGCAGCAGTCGGGTGACAGAATGGCTGGTGGATCTGTTCATCTGTTTCTATGATATAGTTGGCCAGCGGAGCGTGTCTGTCACCGGAGAGTCTGATGGAGGTTTTTGGTTTGAGTGAACTGCGTACGGTACGTGGAATGAGAGACCTGATGGGCCCCGAGATCTTGGTTCAGGACTACCTGATAGAAACGGCCGTGACACTGTTCAGACAGTTTGGCTACGAACATCTTGACTCTCCGGCGATGGAGCTGTGGGAGACGCTCTCAGCGAAGGGTGGAGAGGAGGTCGAGGCTGAGACCTTCAAGTTCAGGGACAAGGGCGACAGGGAGGTGGGTCTGCGATTCGATTTGACGGTTCCGCTGGCGAGAATCGTCGCATCCAACCCAACACTTCCCAAGCCGTTCAAGCGGTATGCCATAGGCAAGGCGTGGCGCTATGACCGGCCCCAGGCTGGACGCTACAGAGAATTCATGCAGGCGGATGTAGACATAGTGGGATCGTCGAGCCCGGCTGCCGATGCCGAGGTCGTGCTGATTGCCCTTGAGTTTCTGCGTCGAGTTCTTGGCTCTAACTACGTGGTCAAGATAAACAGCCGCAAGGTGCTAATGGGGCTGACAGAACGAGCAGACGTTCCTGAGTCGCTTGCTCACGAGTGCTTCAGGGCCATCGACAAGCTGGACAAGATTGGCGTGGACGGCGTGCGGGAGGAGTTCCGTCAGAGGGGCATTGGTGCAGAGGAGAGCGACTTCCTGCTGGAGGCCATCAGGATCAATGGAAGCGGACGTTCCACCCTTGATGAGTTCCGGGAGATTCTGGGTGACTCTACCATTGGCCAGGAGGGTGTAGAGGAGCTGGAGCTGATGGCCGACATCTTTGCCGAGGCCGGCGTGGAAACCCTAGTCCAGTTCGACCTCTCACTTGCTCGCGGTCTGGACTACTACACCGGACCTGTGTTCGAGGGCCGCTATCTCGGCAAGCCTGCCGTCGGCTCCGTCCTTGGCGGAGGGCGTTACGACGAGTTGATTGAGAAGTTCGGCGGGCCGCCGACTCCTGCTACGGGCATCTCTCTTGGGATTAGCCGCTTCATCGATATATTGATGGCAAGAGGAAAGGGCGAAGAATTGATGCCACGTCTGGACATCTTTGTAGCTCCAATCAAGAGGCCAATGCTGCGGTACGCGGTTCGGTTCCAGCAGGAACTGATCAGAGCGGGTTTCTCCTGCGAGGTCGATCTCATGGAACGGTCACTGAAGAAGCAATTGGAGCGGGCTGATGCAAGACGAGCGCGTCTTGTGTTGATTGTTGGGCCGCGCGATATCGCGGAGAACCGGGTGAGCCTGCGGGATATGGTGACGAAAGAAACAATCGAGGTTCCAACTGCGAGCATCGTGGAAGAAGTTCGCGGGATTCTCTCTGATAAACAGGTTGCGTCATAGGAGATCAAGAGTGCTCCGTGAACAGAGCAACCGAAAGCTTTTCTCCCACCACGCTAAACTCTGTTATGGGATGAGAAATGGTGAGGATGCCAGTCGTAGCAGGGTCTTTCTACGAGGGCGAACGGGGTCTCCTGACCCGCCGGATTGAGGAGTGCTTCACAGGCCCTCACGGGCCAGGACGTCTGCCAGAAGGCAGTCCCGGTGACAGCCGACGCATCAAGGCACTGATTTCACCGCACGCAGGCTACATCTACTCCGGCGGTGCCGCGGCCCATGGCTATCTGCGCCTCTTTGAGGATGGTCGACCCGAGCGCATAGTGATTCTTGGACCAAACCATACAGGACTGGGTGCAAGACTGGCTGTCTGTGATGAAGACTGGGAAACTCCTCTCGGTGTTGTGAAGTATGACCGTGCGCTCGGTAACATGATAATATCTCAGGATTCCTTTGCCACGAGAGACTGTCTTGCGCACGGTCGCGAGCACTCCATTGAGGTTCAGCTCCCATTCTTGCAGTATATATTCCCGGGCGACATTCAGTTTGTGCCCATCTGCGTTAGCGATCAGAGCTGGGAGGTATGCGAGTCAATTGGGAAGACGGTCGCCTCGTTAGCAGACGACATGGATATCCTTGTCATTGCCAGTTCTGATTTCACGCACTTTGAGCACGCGGATGTTGCGCGTCAGAAGGACTACCAGGCGCTAGAGTTTCTTGAGCAGATGGATCCCAAGGGCTTCCTGGACTTCGTCCATCAGCACAGAATCAGCATATGCGGTGCTGGCCCCATTGCAGCTGCAATGGTGTCCGCCAAGGAGCGAGGAGCTGTCGAGTTCAATCTTCTCCATTATACCAATTCAGGTGCTGTGACCGGTTCACCAGAGAGCGTGGTAGCGTACGTATCTGCGGAGATAGTGTGACCTAGTCACCGGTTTCTGCAACGGCTCCTGCAGCCTGGGTCTGTTGCCATGCCTCTCTCGCACTCCCCACAAGGCCCGAGGGCAGACCAATTGCTGCGACAAACCCTCCCGCAAGCGTCACCACCGCAGCCACAGCAAGGCTTGAAACGCTGTCGCCCGACCTGTCATACATCACTCCTCCGATGATCGGGCTTATTGCATAGGCACCATTGCTTATTGCTCCAAACGCACCCATGACGACACCGTATGCCCTCTCGTCAGTCAGGTCACCGATGAGTGCTTGGATTGTCGGTCCTCGCATTGAGATTCCCAGGGAGAGCACGGCTCCTGCAATTGTGAAACCAACAAAGTCCCCTGAGACCATGAACATGTATAGGGAGGCTGCTCCGATGACTGCTCCCAGAACAATGAGCCACTTTCTGCCGTAGATGTCCGATATCCGGCCGAACAGTACATTGCCGATGATCATTACGACTCCCATGATGCCGAACAGCAGACCAATCTCAAGCGGAGACACATTGAACCTCACTACAGCATCCAGTAGGAATGCAACCTCAAGGATGCCCATGGCGAACATATTGGCGAACATGGAGATTGCAAGGGCCGAATATGCCCTCTTCTCCCTAGCGAACACCTTCATGAGCGAGAGCTGATGGGCGATTTGCTCCTCAGTCAGTATCTTCTTCTCAGGCTCGACGACCAGCACTAGGACGGCGAGGAACGTGCCCATTGTGATGAAGGCAGCAACGATGAAGGGCATCCTTATTCCCAAGAACTGCGCCAGCGCACCACCCGCAGTTGGCCCAATAATGAACCCGACCATGTTGCCAACGTTCAAGTACCCCATGGCGGTTCCTCTGTTCTCGGGGACCGTCACATCCGAAACGAACGCGTTCGCTGCGGGGTAGAAACCCGCTGAAACCGCCCCTTCGATAGCGCGTGCGCCTATCATCACATAGATGTTCGTGGCCATTGCGTAGACTACGTTTGCTATCGCAAAGCCCACGAGGGCACCAAGTAGTACTGGTTTCCGGCCCACCCTGTCTGATAGGCCTCCGAGAGGGCCGGCGAGTATGACACGTGTTATTGCGAATGACGCTGCTAGGACACCTAGCTCAGTGGCTCCCACACCAAGTTCAACAACATAGTATGGAAATATCGGCGTCACGATTCCGAATCCCATCTGAAGAATACTGAGTGAGAGCGCCAGCATCCAGATCTGATGCATGCCTCTCTCGACGTCAACGTTTCGGTGCAAGTCCGCAGTAGTCAGGTTCTGGGGGTCTTCGTCTGTTTCCATCGTATGCAGCGCCCGGGCTTCGTCCATTAGACCTTCATTTCAGTGTTACCAAGGGCGCACACACACCGCACGTACTACTTGTCAATTCTCGATCACAACACGACTGACTCCCTCAATGGATGTCAACACGTGGATGATTGCTCCGGACAGGGTTTCTTCTGTTATGACCTTAAGGCACGGGTCGGGGTAGATTGCGACATCCTCGGCAATCACTTGCCTGATTGCCACACCGTAGTTGGCAATTGTCGATGCGACCTCCGACAGAATTCCTGGGTTCTCGGGCGACTTCACATAGATTGTCACCACACCAAAGCCGAAGATCTCAGCCACCTTGTCGAGAGAGGGCCCCGCGGGTCTTAGCCTCGAGAAGAAACGAAAGAGCTCCTCATCCTCACAGATGGTTTCTGTGGTTGCCCGCACGGTTCGTCGATCCGTGTTGAGAGCGTCGCCGATTGATTTGAGGGGAATCTTGATACTCCCGCATCTGATGTCCCCCGGTCCGTTCACCCGCAATCCGTGTCGTATTATGGCCTGTGCAACGCGGAGACGCTGGGGCGAGTCTCGGAACTTCTCAGTGATCAGTCGCCACATCAAATCACAGCCTGTTCTCGCAACGAGAAATGAAACAGGTCAGTCATAGACTTTCCTCGATATATTATGTGCGAAAGTGCCCACGTGTCCGCACTTGCGGGCATCAGTGGCTTCCCATCTCAGGACTGAGATGTTTCTCGTAGAGCGCCTCATCAACGTAGGCACCAAACATCTTGAAGTGACGCCTTCTGATACCCACGAGTTCGTACCCGAGCGACTCGTACAGCCGTCGAGCCTTCTCGTTACTGCTGAATGTGCTCAGGATGATTTTCTCGAACTCGTTCTCAATGGCCACCTCTTCGGCAACATGCATTAGTGACCGACCGACGCCGATTCCTCGGTACCCCTTCATGACTATAAGGCCGAGACTGGCAACATGCTGTGACGCGTCCCACTCCTCAGGCTGCAGGCTGAGATGGCCCACATACTGCTCGTCAATCTCGGCGACGAGAAGCACGTTTCTTGATGTGCGTGCCCTGTGGATCCAGGAGATCCAGTCTGAGATTGTTCCATTGGGTGTGAGTGTCGGTAGCCACTTTCCCTCCTCAACAACTGCGCAAAAGCCATCATGCATGTGCCGTGCGTCCTCTGGCATGGCATGGCGCACGACTATCTTTCTGCCATCCCTGCTCGTAAACTCCCACAATCTCAGTCTTCTCAATCTCAGGACCGAGTAGGCACATTCCCGTGGTGACAAAAAGGATTGTGGTCTGGTAGTGAATATCCAGTAGTACGTCAGCTTCATTTGCGCTAGCTTTAAAAATGGGCCTAAGGTTGAGCGGTCAATCGCCCGACTACAGGCTTCTGGGTATCAGGAAGGCGTCAGAATGAGGAAAGCAAGTCTGTTGACACTACTGTTCGTCACGGTGATGGTCTTTGGACTGCTGCAATCCCATCCCTCTACGGATGTTCCTGCAGCAACGAGTGCAACAGTGCGACATGTTTCACAGTTTTCAACATCAGGATTCGACTCTGAGAACATCACGGTAGCTCTACTGTCGCCTGCCAATCAGTCAGAGCTCGTAGGCACTGTGAACATCACGTTGAACGTCACTTCCACGAACGGGCCTCTCAACCTGACGCTATTTATCGAGGGGGAGATATATCCTGCCTACAACAGTACTGAGATTGCGCCGGGCGAGCACAACTTCACCATTGATACTACTACTCTTCGTGAAGGAAGACTCAACTTCACGTTCTACTTGGAGAACAGGTCCTATTCTCCGCCAGACCGTGAGAGCTATCACTTAGTCTTCCTCATTAACAACCACGGTCCGCCAAGAGTTGTCATGCTGCGTCCTGGGATTGATGATGTCTTCACCGGCATGGACAACATTACGCTCAACATCACTGCAGACTACGATCAAGTCTATCTGAACATCAGTGTCAATGGTGAGATAACCCCTGAGTTCAATCAGACTCTTGTCCCGGTGGGTGTGGGCAACTACACAATCAACGGCAGTCGCTACGACAACGGCCAGAACCTTATTGAGGTCGTAGTCTGGACCGAAGAGGGCTTGACTGCAAAGGCGAGCCGTGAAGTCACTTTTCTCGATTACGTCAGATTCAGCATCCTTGATTTGACCCAGTACAGCGAGATCTCCGGCACTTACGAGTTCCGCGTGAAAGTATTCACACCCTTCGAGTCTATTTTCTTTACGGCCTATGTCGACGGACAGCTGGTCCCCGATATGAAGAATGTCACGCTCTCCGCTGGTGTTTCAGAGGTTTCGATGGACACCACATGGATGTCTGAGGGAGAGCACAACTTCACGTTTTGCGCGTATGACGGCCTTGGCCATATTGACAGGGCCAAGATGATTCTGGTTGTCAACAACCACGGTGCGCCCTCCGTGTCTTTCGTTGGTCCGAAGCAGGACATCGTCGCTGGCATGGCAACATTCAGCATCAACATCGAGTCAACTTGGGATCATGTCATGCTGAGCGTCTACGTGGATGATGAGGTCGTCCCTACTCTAGACAATGTGACGGTCGCACCAGGGGTGTGCAACTTCTCCTTTGATGTCGGTGCCTACTCCAAGTGGCAGCACACTGTTAAGGTCGTAGTCACCACACCCGAGGGCCTGGAGGCTGAGACATCCAGAGACTTCGGCTTTGCCAGCATGAAGATCGAGGAGATTGTTAGCGGTGTGGCTCTTCTGGCAGTGGCCTTTCTAATTCCACTCTACCGGCTGAAACAGAGAAAGCCAGTATTCACTATGCTGCTCGTTAATCTCCTATTCTTCGCCGTCACTGGGGGCCTCTTTGTGGTATTGGGTGTGACTACGTTTGAGCTCTTGGTGTGGCACATCAATCTCGCTAGTATCTGGGCAATCGGCACTGCGCTGGTATTCACGAACTGGCTCTTCCATCTGATACTGGAAGAAGAGAGCAGGGGTG
>QMYR01000124.1 GCA_003662765.1 Candidatus Thorarchaeota archaeon | reverse complement strand
TTCATCTGGAGCCCCATCCTCTCGATCAGCTGACTGAAGGTTTCTCCCGAAACATACTCGACATGGATTATTGTATCCTCACTTGCGCTTGCGCCCTCGACCATTGACCGCAGCAGGCCGTAGAGATGTATCTCTAGCATGGTTTCACCACAGTCCTTTTGTCCTCATAAGATGCTCGAAAAAGAATGAAAAAGGGGGACCTAGCCCCCGATCCTGAACTACAGGTCCTTGAACACAGCATCGAGCTCCTCGTCTGTTACATCGAAAGTCACGTTGTGCGGAGGAAGAGGCTCTGTCCTGAAGAACTCGGGCAGACGATCGTCCTTCTCAGTGAAACCGGCACGTCTGTTGAACTCCCGTTCCTTCTTCAGAACTGCAAGTCCGTATTCGGTCACGTCTATGTCTTTCCCGAGGAACGCACTCACTGTGTCGACCATGCCCTGATAGCCGTCGTCGTTGTCGAGGATGGCGAAGGCAATGAACAGGCAATAGCCTGTGGAGTCAATGAAGGCGGTCGTTGCTTGGAAGTTGCGCGACAGTTCTGCCTTCTTGACATCACGAGGATCTGTGACCTTGCCCTTGATGCCAAGGATCTCGGCCGCAATCGTGTACCCAGCCGTGTGATCAGCACCCATCGGGGTTGTTGCGTACGTCACTCCAATGCCGCGAATTGGTCTGGGGTCGTAGGCGGGCAACGCCTGTCCCTTGACGACAGGTATCCGCGTGACACCCAGTGTTCTCCCGGCAACAAGTGCTCCGGAACAGACGAGTCTTCCAATCGCCGATTTCGAATCGTAGGCCTCCTTCAGAGCGGCGATTGCACCGGGTCCATCACCAAACTCGATGAGGCCACCCTCCATCAGCATTGCGAGAGTGTTCCCTGCTTCAATAGTGTCAAGTCCCAGATCGTTGCACAGTCGATTTAGCTCGGCGACATCTTGGAGGTTCGAGATCTCTAGGTTGGCTCCTAGTGCCCACGCGCTCTCATACTCGAGTGGGGCAACATGAGCCTTGCCTGTGTCCTCATAGGGTACAACGTTCGAACAGGCAATGACACACCCTGGATGACAGGGGTGACCGTATTTGCCCTCGGCCGCATCGCCGAACTTCTCTCTTGTCTTGTCCACGAGCTCATGTACTGCCTCCCCGGATATCTTGGCTGCATGCTTGAAGCGGCCTTCCCTGAACCCACGTGTTGGCAGACCGCCGGCCTCGCTGATGATATTCTGAAGGATGTTTGTGCCGTAGTTGCTTAGCCCTCCGAAAGGCTCGCCCTTCTCGTTCTTGAGGCGCCCTGTGACTGGATGGTTCTCAAGTGCCTCCTTCAGTGCCTTGCTGCCCTTCTCGAACCGTTCTGGGTCCTTAGGTTGTGGCGGGGCGCCGCCCGTACCATCACTGATGATAGCAATGATTCGTTTGGACCCCAACACCGCACCAAGTCCTCCTCTCCCGGCGAATCTGCCTGGGTCGGAGTTCTCAATGTTGTTTCCGAATATCCCTGCAGCCAAGTGGAGTCGCTGCCCCGCGATTCCACATCCTATGATGCCTGGCCTACTGGGATACTTCTTCCATATTCGTCCGATGAGCTCGTAGAGCCCAATGCCGGCCCATTCATTTGTCTTGAAGATCTCACACTTGTCCTTTCCAACGTAGATTGAAAACCAGTCTGTTGTACCCGCGGGAGGGGCACCCTCAATGATAATGCCTCTGACGCCTATGCGACCGAGCCGCGTGGCAGTGAGACCACCAGCGTTCGATTCCTTGATACCGCCAGTGAGGGGTGATTTTGCCCCAATGCTGAGGCGACCCGACGAAGGGGCAGTAGTACCTGCAAGAAGCCCTGGTGAGATGACGAGTTTGTTCCCCTCGCGGAGTGGGTCACAGGTCGGATCGACCTCTGCGCTGATTACCGCGGAAGTGAACGCCCTGCCAGCCAAATCACTGTACTCCTTAGGGACATCCTCCCACTTGTGCGACAGACTAGTCATGTCGATACGTAGTATCCTTGACATTTAGCCGCACCTCGATTGTAGAATATGAGCACGCTTCCTAATTAATCGATATGACTCAGCAAATCATATCGATATGTAGCGGTGAACATAACGATTTCACCACTACAATGCCCACTCTGTCCATTTGACGGCACCTAGAACCACGAGCACTTAGATTGCGCGAGAGTGTAGTCCTGCCTGTATTCTTAGGCGGTCGATGACTTGACGGAGTTCTTGGAATCTGTCATAATCGAGCTGATAGAGTGGTTGACGCATGTCCCTCAGGTTGGGAATCTTGCAGCACAATCTCTGTCGGATCAGTTTCCTCAACGCAAAAGAAACTGTTCGTGGAGGGAGGCATGCTCTAGCCGCAATCTCCTTGGGACTCAGCGGGCCCTCAGCCTTAAGTCTGTCAAGAACTATCAACGCACTCCTGGGAAGGTCGTTCGTGGTAAGCACAGCAGTTCACGACCTGTACGAATGCACCGGGCATGGGGTGACCGGCGCGGCGATTCCATGCCCACGTGACGCGGGAGTGCCAAGCACGTTCGAATCGCGTGTTTGGCCCTTGCCCTTGGGTTGACAATCGGCAATCTATTTATAGATTTTATGCCGTATCTAAGTACACATAGGCAAGCAAAGTGTATGGCCCCATAGACGTGAGAGATATCTTGCGCCGTGCGTAGCTGGCACTCTTGACTGTTGATATGAGCGTGCCGCAATGAGCCAACGGAGGCAACCCGACGACCTAGACCTATCCATACTGTCCGCACTGAATCGTTTGGGTGGGAAAGCATCGGCAGAGCTGCTAAGTGAGTTGCTGGGCCGGCCCGCGAGGACGATAAGATATCGTCTCAGTCGTTTGAAGGCAAACGGGTATCTGAAGTTCCTCTACGCTCAGACTCACGATGCCAAGCTAGGATTGGGCGATGTCGTACTTTTCGTTGACTTGGCACCTGGAATGTCGGACATTAGTAGGGTCTTTCGAGAGGTGCCACTGTTCTACGTTCACGCCTCAACCTACGGATGCTACAATGGTCACGTCGTGCACATGACCTATCCCCTGTCAATCCCAGATGCACCGGTCAGCGTGATGAGTGTTCTCCACAAGAGGGGGCTGATCACGAAATACCATCTCTTCGAAACTCGGGACTTCATGTCTACAGCGGGTGACCTAGAACGGTTGGATGTGAAGCGTGGTTGGAACTGGGACTGGAAACAATGGGTAGAGGACTGCAAGAGGAAGATTCGGGGCAACGTTCATGCGGGAATCAACTTCCAGCTTGACATGAGTCGGGCCAAGTTTGACCAAAAAGACATCGACATCCTCAGGATTCTAAAGTCCGATGCTGGAATCACCCTGAGAGAGCTGGGCCAAGAGATCGGTCTGTCACAGACACAGATCAACAAACGGATCAAACGGCTGGAGAGAGAGGGAGTCATAATCGACTACCGGTGGATATACGAGGACTACCAGCATCCTGTCTACGTGTACTGCCTATTCACATGTGAGGGCCTTAATGACCCCATTCTGTCATGTCTGTTGGGACTACCATTCCCAAAGGAACTGGCTGCCGAGTCCGAAACCTCGTACGCCTTCCGTGTCAAACTATATCCATCCGATATCGCTGGGTTCTTTCAGGGACTCGATGTGATTCGAAAACACTTCAAGTCGTATTTCGTTCAGATTGCCCATAGAGTATACAATGCTCCTATGGGTCAGCTGTACATGATGTTTGATTCAGAGAAGCAGGACTGGAACGTACCCTTTGATCAGTACCTCTCGGCCATCGAGACCATGAATCTGTGACAGTTTCTCTGAAGACTTATAGGACACATGGACGTATGGTGTTGGAGTAACTTTGGAGGAGTTCACATTGGTCTTCAATCCAATAGGTTCTGGTCTTGCACTAGTGTGGGACTTTGTGGCAATGGTTGTTTCAATCATTGCTGTGATGATGGTTGTTCGAATCAACGCTGCGATTCGTCATCGCGAGGCGCTGTCGTCTGATGTGACACGGAAGCTGGTCCACATTTTTGCGGCCCCGGTGTTCTCTATCACTTGGTTCCTGTATGCAGGGACCTATCTGAGTCGCTTCATTGCGGCTGTGGTTCCTATCTTGTTTGTCTTGCTCTTTCTGGGAATCGGGACGGGCAAGGTCAAGAATGACGACTTCGTGAAGTCCATGTCACGTTCCGGTGACCCGCGCGAACTCCTGCACGGGACTCTGTACTACTCCGTGATGATTGTGATAATCACCATTGGATGGTTCTATGCCCCCGTGTTCAATCCTCTCGCCTTCATCATGTTTGGCTGTCTTGCAGGCGGAGATGGGATTGCTGACATCGTGGGCAGGAAGTTCGGTGGTGAGCGAAAGTTCGGCATTGGTGGTGCTCAGAAGACCGTGGCGGGCTCTATGGGAATGTTCATTGGTTCGCTATTGTTCAGCACTATCCTCGTCGCACTATACGCCATCGAGGCGGGGTTCGACGTTGTGGCCCTTTTCACTCCAATCCTGATAATCTGTGTTGTTGCCACATTCGTCGAGGTTCTGACTCCTAAGAACTTGGACAACTGGACTGTTCCCATCTCAGTAGTTGTTGTGGCATACTTCCTGTCCGTGTTTGCTCCAGCGATGTGGCCCTACGCTCTATGGACGCTGTAGACACACTCTATGGAGGTGACGAGATTGGCCGATGAACTCACAATCATAAAGTTAGGTGGTGCGCTTTTGACTGACAAGAGCAGGCCGTACACCGCGCGTGAGGATGTGATTGAGGAGGTCAGCTCCGAAATCGCTGAGTGTCTTAACGAAGGCCTTCTGGGCTCTTTGGTGTTGACGTTCGGTGTGGGTTCATTCGGCCATCCTCCTGTAATCGAGCACGAGATTCATCGTGGATTTCAGGGGCCGGAGCAGTTGCATGCTCTTGGTGAAACCCAGTATGTAGTCAACAGACTAAGGATGATGCTTTGTCGTCGTCTACTTGACGCTGGGATACCCGTGAATCTGATGCATGCGTCTTCGATAGTGACAGCCAACAAGATGGTCTTCCAGAACTACTTTCTGGAGCCACTGAGAGGCTATCTCTCGCTCGGCATGGTAGTTGCAATCGGTGGTGATGTCGTCTACGACACGGCCATGGGATTCAGTGTGACAAGTAGCGATAGTCTGGCCGTCACGATTGCTCGAGAGTTGGACGCACGACGGATATTGTTTGCGACCGATGTCGATGGAGTATACGATCGCGACCCTCGCACCTTTGCTGAAGCGAAGCTTCTCAAAGAGGTGAGTCTGAACGAGATTGATACACTGATTCCGCCTGGGTCCGACCCCGCGAGAGACGCGAGCGGGCGTATGCGTGGAAAGCTGAAGGCTCTGCTCCCTATTAGCGAGATGATTGCTGGAGGCACCGAGGTCTACATATTCTCAATGATGCGCAGGGGAAACTTGAAATCGCTTCTGTCCGGCGAGGACGTTACGGCGACTCGAATTGTTGCGTGAAACACCCTCCTGATGTGGTCCGCGTTCACTCAGAGATGACCACAGCGTCCACGAACAGCCGGTACTTGTCATCCTCATCAAGGTCATGGACCACTACTTGCTCCACCTCGTCCTCACCGCGAATCTCTAGAACCTCGGCTCTCATAATCACCTTCGCACGCGATTCGTCAAGCCTCTTTGCTAGTTTGTCATCCACCTGAACGTTCTTGTCCGCGGTTATCAGGACCACTCTGTCGGTGTACTCGGTCAGCCTGATTGCTGTTTCTACTGACTCGCTACCATCGAATATCACGAGCACCCTCTGACCACGAATTGACTCGAAATCTACAGACTTCAGGAAGACGCCCTTCCCCACGAACTTCTCCTTTCCAGTGATTTCGGGTCTTTCGCGCTCGTTTCTCGGTTCTTCTGCTGTTTCTCCCACTGTTCGTTTCTCTGCCTGCATCGCTCGGTAGTTCTTGATGGCCTCGTGAAGGGCATCTGCGGCCAAGTTCGAACAGTGCATCTTTATCGGCGGGAGTCCGTCGAGTTCTTCGGCTACGTCCTCTCGAGTGATTCTCATTGCTTCGTCGAGAGTCCTCCCCTTCACGAGTTCCGTGGTCATGCTGCTCGTCGCGATTGCCGAGCCGCAGCCAAAAGTCCTGAACTTGGCATCTACAATCCGATCGTTCTCGACTCTGATAAAGACCTCCATGAGATCGCCGCAGACGGGGTTTCCCACACGCCCAACGGCAACGTTTTCGCCCTCAAGGGTGCCAACATTCCGCGGGTTGCGAAAGTGGTCAAGAACCTTCTCGGAATACTCTGTCGATTTCATAATTGTTCACCTCTTCTTCTTGTATAACGGGGACATATCCCTGAGTCTGGCGATTATCCCCGGAAGCACATCAAGCACTTGATCTATGTCTTGGTCCGATGTGAAACGTCCAACAGTGAGCTGAAGTGAGCCGTGTGCCTCCTCATGAATGAGGCCTGTGGCAATGAGTGTATGTGATGGCTCCAGTGTCTTCGACGTACATGCGGATCCCGTTGAAACAGCAATGCCCTTGTCCTTGAATGACAATAGAATTGCTTCTCCCTCGACACCATCGAACCGAAAGTGGGCGTTGCTTGGAAGACGCTCTGTGGGGTGGCCATTGAGGTAGCTGTCCTCTACAGAGTTGAGGACCTCACTGATCAGTCGGTCACGATATCCTCTGAAACGCTGCACTTCCTTGTCCATCTCTTTTCTCATGATGCTTGCAGCCGTGGCCATGCCAACAATGGCAGGAATGTTTTCTGAGCCCGACCGCAATCCTCTCTCCTGTCCCCCTCCAATTATGATCGGGTTCACACGGTATCGCTTTTGTATATATAACACACCGAGTCCCCGCGGCCCGTATATGTCATTGGAACTCAATGACATGAGATTGATGCCATCGCGTCTGACGTCTATGTCCACCAGCCCTTCTGCGGCAACGGCGTCAGTATGGAATGCAATCCCTCTCTCCGCCGCAAGTTCGCCAATCCGCCGTACTTCCTGAATCGTCCCAATCTCATTGTTCGCGTATCCGACGGATATCAGTATTGTGTCTTCTCTGATTCTCCGCTCGATCTTGTGGAGGCGAACACGACCATATTGGTCGACAGGCACCTTCGTCACTTCGAATCCGTTGGCAACGAGCCACTTGGCAAGGTTGTGAATCGAGATGTGTTCTATCTCTGAGATGATAATGTGCTTGCCCTTCCTCTTGTTTCGGAGAGCATATCCTATGAGCGCCATGCTATTGGACTCGGTCGCACCTGATGTGAAGACTATCTCGTCCGGGTCTGCATTGATGAACCTCGCAATCTCCTCACGGCTCTTTTCTAGTGCCTCCGTTGCCACATCACCCACATGGTGCAGTGACGAAGGGTTACCGAAGTGTTCGGCGAAATAAGGCAACATTGCCTCGACGACACGAGGATCCGTCGGCTTTGCCGAATGGTAGTCCAAGTATACGGTATTCAGTTCTGTACCCTCCTAGAACCGCATCGTGGCATCGGCTTCTAGTACCAAGTCATTCAGCGTCGCGGCTCCCACAACTCTCAGCCCGTTGATGAGGCGGACATCTTCTGACTCCCGCATT
>QMYR01000123.1 GCA_003662765.1 Candidatus Thorarchaeota archaeon | reverse complement strand
CTGCTGAGATTGTTGTCATGGACCCGGACGTTGATCAGGATGAACTAGAGAGTGCCGGAATCAGCACAGTGGACCAACTGGCTGACGCGGCTCCGGAACTCATTGCTCGTCGGCTTGGTATCGACGAGGAGGATGCGGAGGACTGGGTGTTCAACGCTAACCTGCTGTGTCACGGTGCCGGAATCAAGAGCCTAATAGAGCTGGGGCTGTCGACGCCTGATGAGATAGTGGCCCGTGTGACTGAAGGGCCGTGGGGCGATATCTATGACTCAGAGTCCGACCGTGAGTATCTGCTTGAGCTGGCGGACACATGGATTCGCCTTGCTCAGGGCCTATTGGTGAGGGACATCAGGGACCTGCTGGGAACGCGCAGAAGATAGGCATGTTTCCGACCGCGGACAACAAACGCTAAAAAGAGGAGAGGCGTGGAGGCGGTTCAGCCAAACGTCTAGAATGTGATGCTCATTGAGTGACTGGACCATTCGCCTGTTCGAGCGTGAAGACCTTAAGTCTGTCATGAGTATCAATCAGCAGTGCCTTCCTGAGAACTATCCGAACTCGTTCTTCCTAGGCCTGTTTCATCATGCGCCGCGGGCGTTCCTTGTCGCGGAGGCCAGCAGCTCAATCGTGGGCTACATCATGTGCCGAATCGAACGCGGCATCTCGAGCTTTGGAAGGCTGCCTGTGAAGAAGGGTCACATAGTTTCCATCGCAGTGCTCCCCCAACATCGCAGGCAAGGGATAGGTACCGCCCTGATAGAGAGAGGTATTGCCGGCATGAAGGAGTACGGGGTTGCTGAGGTATTCCTTGAGGTACGCAAGACGAATGAGCCTGCAATCGCAGTGTACGAGTCGCTCGGCTTTGAGATAAAGCGCGTGCTCAAGGGCTACTATCGAGACGGCGAAGACGCGTACCTGATGGTGAAGCAGGTGTGAGGTGTTTGTTCTGAGGCCAGAGCGTATCGTAGTCCCCTTGATCCCTGAGTGTTCCTCATGCATAATTCATAGCCTCATCAAACTGGTCCCTCTGCTCACTGACGATGCGGACCTTCAATTCGAGATGATGAGAATTGGAATGCGGTACTTGGCAGAGGGGTTCGAGAAGCGAATCAGACCGCATCCTCTCTCTGTGGACCTGTACCACGAGCTATACAGAATGGCTGGTGTAGAGGATCCCTACGCTGAAACAAAGAGAGAGAGCACTGAGGTGGCCCTACGAATACTTCCAGAGGTCGATGCGACAGTACGGTCATTCTCCGGCCTCGAGCGGTTGCGTGCGGCGTTGGCTGCGAGCATCGCTGGTAACCTGATTGACTACAATACCGCTGCGCACAGTCCCAATCTTGACACCCTTGTTGATGACTTCAACGGGATTTTGCAGCACGGTATTGACGTAGACGACAGCCCTCTGCTTTGGCAGGCTCTCAGGGCCAGACATGGTCATATTGTCTTCGTGGCGGACAATGCTGGCGAGACCATCCTTGACATTCCATTGCTGCGAGTCATACGGGACGCAGGCTGGCACATCACCTACGTGGTAAAGGGAGGACCAATGGCCAATGACGCGACACGGCGGGACATCGCAGGCACGGAGATTGAGGAGCTGGCTACGATTGCAGACACAGGTGCTGCTGCTCATGGTGTCCCACCTAATCTGGTCAGTCAGGAGTTTCTATCTCTTCTGTCAGGTGCGGACCTTGTGATAGCGAAAGGGCAGTCGAATGTCGAAACTCTTCCGACGCTTCAGGCTCAGCTGGGGGTGGTAGCTTTCTACATCCTGCGGGGAAAGTGCGATAACATAGCACATGCGCTCGGAGCAAAGAGAGGTGACAACATCGTCCTCCGCTGGCCCGGTGAGTGACGGTTTGGTTCTCTTGCTGAATAGTTTTCCTGAACGAACATTAGACAACCTTTTTATGGCCTTAGAGAGGCGAGTCGCACTCACCAGACGGTCCAAACTCAACCTTTAAATGGGATGTCAGAGCGAAGTCCATGTACAGTTTTGTTGGACTTAGTCTGATACATACCAGACTAGGTGGTGGAGAAAACAATGAGTCAAGTTCCCGTGATTGTGCTGAAGGAAGACACGGAGAGGACGCGGGGCCGTGATGCTCAGAGAAACAACATCATGGCGGCCGTCGTCATCGCCGAGGCTGTCAAGTCAGCGCTAGGGCCGAAGGGTATGGACAAGATGCTTGTCGACTCCTTTGGCGATGTGACTGTGAGCAACGACGGAGCCACCATTCTCAAGGAGATGGATGTCGCACATCCCGCTGCGAAGATGGTCATCGAGGTCGCAAAGACCGTTGATACTGAGGTTGGAGACGGAACCACTACGGCAGCGGTCCTGACAGGAGAGCTCCTGAAACAGGCCGAGACCCTTCTCGACCAGAACATTCACCCGACCACAATCATCACTGGCTACCGAAAGGCTGCCGAGAAGGCCATGGATGTCCTGGAGGAGATCGCCGAGAAGGTTGACCCCGCTCAGGACGCCGCATTTCGGAAGGTTCTCAGGAACGTTGCAAAGACGGCCATGTCCAGCAAGTTCGTTTCTACAGCGAAAGACAAGCTCGCAGACGTAGTGGTAGACGCTGTCCTGTCAGTCGCCAAGGAGCGAAAAGAGAACGAGGAGATTAATCTGGACAACATTCCCCGTCAGAAGCAGGAAGGAATGAACGTTTCTGACACGGAGCTTGTACACGGCATTGTCCTTGACAAGGAAGTTGTTCATGCTGGCATGCCCAAGAAGGTTGAGAATCCAAAGATTGCCGTTCTGGAGTGCGCACTTGAGATAATCAAGACAGAGTTCGACGCCAAGATCTCAATCACAGATCCTTCTGCAATGCAGAGGTTCCTCGACGAGGAGCAGCGCATGCTCAAGGAGATGATTGACAAGATTGTCGAGGTTGGCGCCAATGTTGTAATCTGCCAGAAGGGCATTGATGACGTTGCACAGCACTATCTGGCCAAGCATGGCATACTGGCAGTGCGAAGGATCAAGAAGTCCGATATCGAACGTCTGCACAAGGCGACCGGTGCCACCATTGTGTCAAAGATTCAAAACATCACCGCCGACGACCTTGGTACCGCCGAGCTCGTCGAGCAGAGGAAGGTCGGCGACGACAAGATGCTCTTCATTGAGGGCACTCCCAAGTCGTCTGTCGTGACACTGATGGTACGCGGTGGCACTGAACACGTCGTTGACGAGGTTGACAGGGCGCTGAACGACGCACTATATGTCGTCAAGGACGTGGTGGAGCACCCATACGTGCTGTACGGTGGAGGCGCGGTTGAGAGCCACGTTGCCACAAGGCTGCGAGAGTTTGCCTCCAGTCTTGAGGGGCGTGAGCAGTACGCAGTCAACGCTTTTGCAGACGCTCTTGAGGCACTCCCTGCCACGTTGGCTGAGAACGCTGGACTTGATCCCATTGACATCATCGTGGCTCTGCGCTCGGCCCACAGTGAGGGCAAAGTGACCTACGGAATCAACATTGAGAAGGGCAAGGTTCATGACATGAAGAAGGCTCGCGTAGTCGAGCCAGCCGTTGTCAAGAAGCAGGTCATTGCCTCTGCGGCCGAGGCCTCGCAGATGATACTCAAAATCGATGATGTTATTAGCTCGAAGTCTGCGCCAGCTCCAGGCGAGGAGCCACCGGACCGCGACCTTGGTGACGAGGACTAGAGCGCAAGGGCTCAAACAACGCAGGACAAGGGTGTAGCTCATGTCGAAAGGCCCCGGAGAGAATGACGTGAAAGACAAGGAGACAACTCTGGCAGAGAAAGCCTCTCTGCTCACGAACGTCCCTGGTGTGGGACCGAGAACAGCAGAGAAGATGGTTGCGGCCGGCTACGAATCGATTGAGAAGGTGGCCTCAGCCTCTGCAGAGGAACTGGCTGAGGCCGTGTCCGGTCTGAGTACCTCAAAGGCCGAGGTGGTTATCTCTGAGGCCGCCTCACTGCTGGAGGCGATTCGGTCAGGGGCCGTGAATCTCAGCGGAAAGACCAAGTCCAAGCGCAAGAAGGCTGCCGAGCCCGAGCCTGAGCGGATTGAGCTACCTCTTCTCGAAGAGCCAGAGGCCGAGGAAAAAGTAGTCTCTCTGGCGACCGGCTTTGACAGGGAGAAGGAGGAGCTCGGCATTCCCATCGGACCCAAGTGGCTGACGAAGTTCGAACGCGCAAGGGTCATTGGAGCCAGAGCGCTGCAGATTGCCATGGGTGCTCCGACGCTGATCGACATGAGCACTGCACCCAAGGGTCTGTTCGCTCTTGCCGAGGCGGAGTTGAAGGCGGGAGTTCTACCCATGACTGTGCGCCGGACGCTCCCAACTGGTGAGTACGCAGACATTCCCTTGTCTTTGTTGTTGAAGCACACGAGGCTGGACTGATCCAGCCTTTTCCACACTTTTTCCTTCTTGCCCGCAATTGGCTGATAGCGTAAGCCCTAAATGCGACATCGTTCAGTTCGGTGTTCCCGCGGACGGTGACCAACTTGCAGGAATTACTTCTCTCTCCTGACCTTGTCATCCGGTGTTTACTGGGCTTTGCAGTAGGTGCTCTAATTGGTCTTGAGCGCCAGAAACGGATGACCGAGGCAGATGCCATTGGAGTGAGGTCGTTCGGTCTGCACAGTCTGCTGGGCACCCTCGCAGCCTACACCTATACTGTCACCGGCAGTGCGGTGGTTCTGGTCTATGCGGTAATCATCAGCGTCATCTTTGTCACGGCCCAGATTGTATACAAGATATTCCGGACGATGCGCAAGGGGATGACCACCTCCATCGTCTTCGCGATTGCCTTTGTTCTTGGGACCCTTGTGGGACTCGACGAGAAGCCGACGCCGCCCCAGGTAGTAGGTCCACTCTCTGTTCTTGCCATGACTGTTTCGTTTCTAGTGTTTCTTGTCTTGGGATTCAAGGAGGAGCTTGCTGCGGCGGTGGCTGTGATCTCCAAGGAAGAAATGATTAGTGCTGTCGAGCTGGCCGTGCTAATCCTGTTCTTCTGGCCCCTGGTCCCTCAGTATGTCGAGATTGGCCCTGTCCAGTTTCCAATCTTTCAGACATATTGGATCATAGTTCTACTGCTGTCCATATCCTTCGCGAACTACCTCCTCATCAAGAAATACAAACATCGCGGCCCCTATTTCTTCGGATTCTTCGGCGGCTTCGTGAACAGCGAGGCCACGGTCTCTAGCCTTGCAGAGTTCCACGTCAAGACCGAGCGCAGGTTTCCGGGTCGAATGTCCCTTGCTGCCATCTTCGCGAATCTTGCCATGGTGCTCAGAAATGCCGTAATTGTGGTTCTGCTTGACAGTACTGGCGAGATAATCGGCTACTATCTCATCCCGCTGGGCATCTTGATTGCGATTGGGATTGCAAGGCTTCTAGTAGAGAGAGGTGACATTCAGGATACCACCGGGCAGGCGATTGATATGCGTATTGTGTCTCCATTCGAGTTTGGTGCCGCGCTCCGATTTGCTGCGATATTCAGCATCGTGTCATTTGTTTCAATCCTCATGCGGGATGCATTCAGCGACTTTGGCTTCCTCCTAGCGGCGCTCTTCGGCGGTTTTGCGTCGTCAGGTGCAGTCACGACTATCGCAGTTCTCGGCTGGGTTTCTGGATCCATTCCATTGATGACCGCAGTGTATGGGGTGATTATCGCGACAACGGCGGCGGTACTCAATAAGACATTGTACGTTTACGCTGCGGACCGAGAGGGGATGCTCTTACGCAGAGTCGCAAAGGACTCTATGATAATGGCCGCGGGCGTTGTGATATACGTTCTCGCACTAGCAGCTGGGTACACTCTTATCCCGTGATAATTGCACCCACTCGCAGCGCGCACTCTTGATTGTGAGCCTCAGTCCACAACAGTTTCTTTCATCACGTGTGACCGCACCAGTCGAGCAATACTGAGGCGATTGTCTGTGTGGTCTTGACAACTATCTCAACATACTCGTACTCGTTGCAGTCTGGCATCTCACGCCTCTTACTGTAGTATGTCACGGCGACTTTTATTGTGTCATTGATGCGTCCCGTATTGCCCGCCATTTGTTTCAACAGATCCCGCGTGACAGCCGATATGGTCATGTGTAGACGTACGCGGCTGGAACCTATGGGCGGTGAAGTGCTCGCTGGATTCGCCTCCCGCTTGTCCATGAACCTGCCTACCGACTCACATTCATAACAAGTGACTACCTTTCGCGTTCGTGAACATGGGGCTCTCTGCACGCCTAGACTTCCCTTGCGTGCAGAAGAACATATCAACAGTCCATCGATTGCTGAATCTGAGAAACCCGGAGGAACTTGAATGTCGTCGAGGTTCTGTTATCGTCATCCTACAAGAGAAGCCGTGACATTGTGCTCTGTCTGTGGTCGTCCTGTCTGCACGGACTGCGTCGTCGAGGTAGAAGGTCGAGCTGTCTGTGTAGACTGTGAGTGGTCCATGAAATCCTCATCATCAGGTGCAGGTCATGCCGATCAGCATGGACTTATTGCGGCACTCTTCGGGGGATCTTCGGGCATGTTTCAGGTGGGGATTGCCGGCTGCATCGTTGGAATTCTGGTTGTGGTATTCCTAGCAACTACTGGCCTAGAGCCTCCAGATGGCATCTCGATGTCCATGATTCTCTCCTCTCCGAGGCTTGGCATTCTGTTGGGGAATCTCTTGGCAGGCCTGATGATTGCGGTTGGCTTCATGGGTTTCTATGAGAAGTACAGAGTTCCAGTATTTCGAATCGTGGCCCTCATTGTGGCCACCACCCGTGCCATGGAACCTCTCATGTTCATCTTTGTGACGCAGCTGGACCTGCCAGGGCTCCATCTCAGCACCATGCTGTATCTTGGCGAAGAGATTGTCATATCCGATGTTCTCACAATCGTGTTTTTCTTTACCCGGAACCGGTTGGCTTCTACTGAGCTTGCAGTTGTGGGAGCGATGGTTTTTGCGACTGCCTCGGCCATGTGCACAATTGCATTGTACACCACGACGATGGGCTTCAGTGGAATGTTCTCTCTGATGTGGTTCGGTGCACTGGCACTCTCTACAGCTGTGCTCTGCTCTCTCTTTGCTTCAGAGCGCTCCGCGGCATCAGCAGCAGTGACCACAGCCGTTTCGTGATTTTCCGGGGGCCAGCCGTGTTGAGTGGGTTACGACAATACGTATGCCATTGTGACGGCATGTCCATGCATGGAGATCGTGTAGCCGTATTGATCGGGTTACGACAATACGTATGCCATTGTGACGGCCCTGTGTGTGGTCGTTGCGTGGTGCACACACACAGGGACCACACGGCCTTGTGCAACGGCCCGATGCTGTCAATGTTGTTGGTGGCCTGCATACACATTGACAGCATTGAAACGAACAACAATACTCCATGAATACGGGCATCATCTTAACATTCTCGACGCATTTCCAAATGGCGAAGAAAGGTATCGTGACAATTTGGGGTCACGAGCAGCGCCGGACAATCTGGACGATCTTGGACACCAAGGATCAAGATACCCCATGAACATGACATCACCAACGTCCTCCAATACTCCATCATCATACATACCTCTTCCTCGACCATCTCACTGATGTCCTCGCCACCATCTTTCCCCATCGTGCTACCAGTATCTGCCGCTGCTCGTCG
>QMYR01000122.1 GCA_003662765.1 Candidatus Thorarchaeota archaeon | reverse complement strand
GGCACTACCGATGTGCAGATAGTCGTACACGGCTGGCCCACAGACGTACATTCGGACCTGTCCCTCTCTAGGTGGCATGAATTCCTCGCTCAATCGCGTCAATATTGTAGACCACTGTGATTCGCGCTATCCAGTGCAACTGCTCGCGTGTAGGAAGGCCTGTGCAGTCGTTGCTGACAATTCCTAGCACTCTGAGCCACATCTGTCTTCAACACTGTATACATTCGAATCAAGCTTAAGTGGCACGTTTCGTAGACAACCATATTGAGAATGTCAAGTGTTGCCAAAAGACGGAGGTGGTGACATGGGCATGCGTCCTCACTCACACGCCATGTTTGGATATGCGGTCATTTCCGAATCGATTGCAGATTGTCAAATCAAGAGTGTTCAACCCTGTATCGTTGCCTCGAAGCGGGTTCTATCACTTGCTCTTCTTGCTCTCTTGGTGATTGGTGTAACGGCCGTGCCCATGACTGTGTCACCAGTGAGTTCACCCACAGAAACGGTTCTTGACCATACTGAACCTGTTTCGATTCCGCAGATGTCGGAAGAGCCAAGCATGACCTTGAATGCAGTCAAGAATAGCGGCTTTGAGAACTGGACGGGCCACGACCTCAATCAATGGTTTGAATATGCTCACGGGCACGCGCGTTCAAACTATACCTCCAATATTGCTCTGAACGGCACCATGGCTGCCTCATTGAATGCCACTGGTTCTGAGTTCTCGCCATCGACCGCTGACTTTCGCTATCCAGATTCGACAAGCGGTAGTTCCGTTCTTGCGTCTCTGACCAACGTCACCCTTGATGTCTGGTGGCGAGTTGCAAGTCTTCCCAACCCGTCCAATGATTCTGATCGTGTGGGACTAAGGCTCTACTTTACTAGTGGACGCGTGATTGAGTACGTGATGGGCGGATGGGTTTCATCAAATCAGACGGACTATCCTTACCACTACTACGTGAAAGTGGGTGGCTGGGGTTCCACTGGCGTCTGGACTCGGTTCCAGCGAAATGTGACGGCGGACTATCTCTCCATCTTTGGAACGCTTGGCGGCGATGCCATTCATGGGATTCTCTTGCTTGCCCATTCCGAGGCCAACGCGACAACTATGACACGCGCGTTCTTCGATGACGTGATGCTGTATGACAATGGCTTCAATGTGATTGGCAACTCTGGATTTGAGGCCGTTAGCTGGTGGTACCGGACAAACCTGGACCCTGGTTATATCACAGCAGAGCCCATGCGCTACACTGAGGGGTCTCTCGCTGTGAATCTGACTGCCAAGTCATTGCCGCCCACCAACTATGACTCTGTGTGTATGATTTCGGCACAGGAATACTTCATGGATGATTGGCCCTCCTATTGGTGCCAAGCAGGCGATGGTGTCCATCTCGTCGTAGACTGGTGGTTCGAGGTCCAGAACGCCGCGTGGCCATCGCCTTGGTCTAGGGCATATGTCCATCTTGAGTACCGAAACGAAACCAATCACCATGCCGTTGTGAACTATGTCCTCGCCAACGCCTCCAAACCGTTCCCCTATTCCAACAATACTGCGACAAACGAGTACTTCCTGTTCGACGACACCTCTGGAACAATGGGGGCTTGGGCAACACTGAACAGGTCCTTGTACGAGGACCTCGCAGACGTGACTGCTGACACTGGTTTCATGTCGGCTGGATATGCGGAGCTCAAGACTCTCCGGTTCTATGCTGTGGCCTCGGCGGGAGCGAATGTTTCGCTCTTCGTCGACGATGTGCGCCTGTTGACCTACGATATACAGAATGGCAACTTTGAGCTCCAGACCGACGAGGGTCAGACACCAAACGGCTGGACCGCTGGAGGGACTGGCGCCCATAGCGAAACAACCACTTCGACATCATACGTGGGAGCTTTTGCTGCCAATGTGACAGCATGGGGTGCGGGAGCAAAGGCCTACCTCAATGCGTCTACAGAGGCCGATCTCATGACCACACTGACACTTGACCTGCACTGGTACCTGCAGCAATTCTCTGGTCCTCCCTCCACTTGTAGGTGCGAGATTGATGTTGTAGTGAGCAACGGCAATACGCTTCACTATGTGGTGGCTGTTGGTGGCTCGATGCCCGCGAACACCACAGCGGACGGGTATTTCACTGTCGACGGTCAGGGCACGACCGGTTGCTGGACCTACCTGCGACGTAACCTCTACGATGATCATCTCTCTGTCTTCGGTCCCCCCTTCGACCTAGTCGTGGTGACGGTCAGTATCCACGTACTGTGTGATGCCCCTTCAGAGGCTGCGAAGTTGCTGGTCGACGAGATTAGATTGGTTGACGGTGACTGGTCGCCTCCGACTTGGGTTGAATCTCCTACAGACCAGACAGTGGAATATGGCAACGTTCTGGTCTATGACCTGAATGCGACCGACCCGTCTGGACTAAGCACGTGGTGGCTGAATGACACTACGCACTTCACAATTGACAGTTCCGGTGTTATCACTAGTGTGGGCGCGTTGCCTGTAGGCTCCTATCCTCTGAGGGTACTTGTCAATGACACCCATGATAACACGCTGTACACGGACCTGACAGTGACTGTCAGTGATACAACTGCACCTGCGTGGACCGAGCCGGTGACCGACCAAGTTGTTGAGTTTGGCCAGCTTGTGAGATACGATCTGAATGCCACGGATCTCTCCGGGATTGACAGCTGGTGGCTGAACGATACGGCCCACTTCGTCATCAACAGTTCGGGTGTCATCACTAATACAACGGTGCTTCCAGTTGGTGACTATCCAGTCACGGTCTACGTCAATGACACATTTGGCAACACGGCCAGTGCCATCTTTGTGTTCACAGTGGCCGACAACACTCCGCCTGTCTGGGTCGAAACACCGACAGACCAGGTCGTAGAGTTCGGTACGCCCTTCACCTATGCCCTTGGGGCGACCGACCTGTCCGGTATCGGTTCTTGGCAACTCAATGACACGGCCTACTTTGTCATCAGTGATGAGGGTGTGATCACGAACATCACTATTGTGCCCGTTGGAGACCATCCCATCAGGGTGTCCGTCGGTGACATCTATGGAAACATCCTGAGTGCAGACATTGTCATCACGGTGGAAGACACCACGCCCCCGACATGGATTGACCCGCCCACCGACATCACGCTCGAATTTGGAGCGTCCCTCTCGTACGACCTGAACGCCACAGACCTGTCAGGAATTGCTTCTTGGTCATTGAACGACACAGCACATTTCACAGTAGACCCCAATGGAGTCATCACCAACAGTACCATTCTGTCAGTGGGAGTCTACCCACTTAGGGTCTATGTGGAGGATACACGCGGAAACGTCGCTTCTGGAACTCTCACTGTGACAGTCGTTGACACAACGCCTCCCACATGGATCGCATGTCCCCAGGACCAGACCATCAACTATGGTGAAGCCTTCTACTACGATCTGAATGCGACCGATCCATCAGGAATAGACCATTGGTGGCTGAATGCAACCGATTTGTTCTCAATTGATGACTCTGGCACAATTCGCAACAAGAGTGTGCTACCAGTTGGTGTATATGGCATCGCGGTCTATGTCAACGACACCTATGGTAACACGGCATCTGTGGAGTTCGTAGTCACTGTGGAGTCTGTAACCACCACAACCACTACCACCACTACCACTACGACTACCACCACGATGACTACCATTACTGAAACTAGCAGTGTCACGACAACCTCTGAAGAAACTAGTACCACGGAAACGACTACTCCCTTGCTCATGCCCGATCCTTTTGTGCTGATTGTCCTCCTTGGAATCATCGTCCTGCTAGTGGCTCTATTGATCAACTATGTGTTCCAGAAACGAAAGGTTGTGGTTATGACACCGGGAGGCACAGCCCCATGAGCGCTGGCAAGACCGGCTAGCTATGTTTCGTGTGACCCCTCAATCGGACGAGGGAGCTTGTGCGCTCCTTTGTTTCCTTCCCCCAATACTCTTGCAGACGCTGTGTAGAAGCTGCAATGTTGCGTACCGAGGCCGCCCTGAGAATGTCGCTCTCCCGAAGTACGGCCCTGATTCGCACCAAGCATCCCCATTCACTTGATAGTAGGACTCCTCGTTCCGAGAATCGAATGGTGTCTGAACCACGACTAGGACATGCTTCGCGTTTCCAACCGACTCATGGGACGTTGTTGCCCTGAGTCTGCATTGGCCCACAATCCTCGCTACTAGTTCGGCCAACTCTGACTCATGGCCGCCGATCACTGACCTCCTCACGTTTGTCCTGTCGTTTATTGTCGAGCGAACCGGACGCCATGAGGTCGAGAGCCCGCTGAGAGAGCAGTTCGTGACACACCTGCGCAAGCATCCAACGATCTTGGATGGTCTGAGGAAGGGCGTCGTGATTGGCTACGACATCGGCGGGGATGGGTTTCATGTGCTTGTGACTGGCAAGCATTTGGTCGAGGCGCATCCCGCCCATGCTGAGAGTCCCGCTGTGGAGCTGATATTCTCGCGTGCGGCCATGGAACAACTGTCACTTGTCAGCGAAGACGACTACGCCGCGCAGTCTGGTAAGTTCTTCAAAGAGCCTACGGATGGCGAGTGGACTAGGTTCGGTTTTCGACCCAGCGCTGCCAAGCTTGTCTTGAAAGGCAATGGCAGATTCGCGCAGAAAGCCGGCCTGATTTGAGCTGGTCCAATGCGCACCCGCAGTTAGAGGCCAGGACTTGTCAGAATGCAACGGTGGAGCGTATCGAGTGCGCTACTATTCGGCACAAGCGATCTCTGGCCGCCCCCAATCTTGTACTTGCCAATTCACTGCACAATGCGACAAGTGGTATCAGTTTCGCTGCTGTATGAGATCTCACAATCTAGGTGCTACGCTTCCCTGCGCCTATCAAATCACAATCCTAGCATCGCGGAGAAAGTCCACGAAGGTGAAGTGGCGTACCCCAAAATCCTTGCACACACGTGGTATCTTGACTCGTCCTTTCTTCTCCTCCTCGTATGAAACAACTGTGAGGTCATGCACCCTTGCCAAAGCTATGACAAATGGGTCTGCCATGTTCTTGTGCTTGTAGGGGTCCACCCATCCGGGGTAATGATTGATGATTGCATGGGCCTCTCTCTGGACCTCATCGCTCAGTTCGACAAACAGTCCCGGAAAACGACGAACATATGTCACAAGTTTGTCATCCTTCTGCTGCAGCTCGAATTGCACCTCTTTCGTTGCGATTATGTCTCCTCTCTCGATGAGACTGCCTATCAGATCCCATAGCGTTGGAAACACATCAGGGGGATAGTAATCCCTGAAGGGCTGGATGAACGCAGAGGTGTCAAATGAATACTTCAGCAGAATCACGCACCTTTCATCAACAGTACCTCTACGGCATCCAGATGCTTCAGTTTCATGTCTAAGAGCTCAGAGATGTCATCAAGTGTGATGGCCCCCTCGCTATGGGCAGTCATCAATAGATCAACGAACCGCGGCCCCACAACACGGACAACCCTCTCTGGAACCGTTTCGCGACCACCGCTCTTTGCTTCCGTTGGTCTTGCCCGCCACTGCTCTGCCATCCACCCATAGAACTCATGTGTCGTACGGCCTAGAATCAGTAGCCGACGAAGTATCACTTCTTTGGAAACGTGAAACTCCGATCCCAGCTTACCGAGTTCTGCATCAGTCCATCTCTCTCTTCCTCTTTCATGTTTCCTCACTGTAGGCGACTCCAGAAGCGCCGTTCTCGGCACCAAGACTGCCCCCGCCACGTGATTGCAGAAGACCTCTTTGGCATTGGGGTTGAACTGATTTCCGTCCTCTTCAATGTCACAAATAGTCGATTCGCCCATCATCACATGGCACAACTCATGAATCAAAGTGAAAGTCCGGGCCCTAGGCGAGTCTTTCCTATTGACTGCAATCACAGGATACGGCTTCTTTCCGATAGCGAGCCCTCTCATCTCTTCCACAGGAACCCCCCTCAAGAGGAACACGAGTATCCCCAAGGACTCAACTGCAGATCTCCATCTGTTGAACGAGTCATAGTCGTTCCGGACACCCTTGAGAAATCCGTTCTCGATTCCGAGGAGCGACCTGATGTCTTCAGCATGACGTTCTGGGTCGGACATGTCCTTGATGCTACCAACGAAGTCCCAGCTGTATTGGGGTCCGAATTCGGCAAGCATGATAGCTGCTTCTCTTCTCTGGTGAATCTTCCTAATTTCCAGTATCAGTTCCGGACTAGGCGGAAAGTCAACCGGGGATTTGAGCCGCCTAAAGTCCGGCATTTCAAGTCGCGGGGGTGGACTGTTTAGATAGAATATTGCTGTGGGGCGGTGGTACACGCTGGCCATCTTCCTGAGCTGTGGTATTGTGGGAAGTTCCGAGCCCTCCTCCCATCGAATCAGACGTGCCGGGGGTACCCCAATCTTCTTGGCCGCGGCCTCAATCGTGAGCCCGCTCTCTTCTCTGGCCCACTGAAGCATCCCTGGGTTTACATAGAGGGCCATTGTTCTACCCACGACTCACACCTCCGAGTGCCGCAGTCCGCATGTTCTCCAACACTTTCTATTTGCCCATGTTGAGGCTACATGAGTGTATGGGTATAGAGCTGCATATAGGTTCCTATTTCGTTTGTTGTTCGGCTTTCCATGGGGTACGATTGTCCAGTCTCTCTTCCCGGTTTCACGAAAGAACGTAGCGGATCTGTTTCCTCAAGTACTCGGCATCACGCCAGCTCTTCGGGACTGCGCAGAAGACCGGCCTGATCTGAGTGCAGAGACACATTTCCAAGCGGACACTGTGGTCAACTTCAACCCTATATCTGTCCGAGCTAATGGGCTCATCTGTTGACAAAATGACTCTTGAGGAAGATATCCGCCGACTGACCCCAAAGCAAAGAAAAATGGTCGAGGAGTACGTGGGGTGGATCCTTCAATCACGACGCCGTAGAAGACGAAAGCCTTCCTTCTCATGGGCTGGTGCGCTTCGCGGCCGCTTTGGAAATATCTCATCCGTTGAGCTTCAGGAGAAGGCACTGGAATTGAGAGCATGAGTGTTGCAATACCTGCTCGATGCTAACGTGTTTCCTGAGTCCCTCTGGCATAGAATACTTTCCCATGTTGGTTCATGCAAGACTGGTGGGTGACGGGTGGCACGCTCATCGGCTCACCGCGCCGATTGCGGAATAGACCCTCTGCAGTCTTGCGTGGCTGACCTCCCATGTCGGCCGCTGAAACTCGGGCACCTGCCTTGGATTCCTGAGGAATTCGACTACTGCTTGCGCCATCTCCTCGGGTTCAGCAGGGATCACTGGGAACTCAGCGTCTGCGAAGCCACCCATCTTGGGGGCCACGACAGGTTTGCCTAGGGCCATGTATTCCCCGGCCTTAAGGATGTTCTCGGGCGAGGTGTACGGCGAGAAGCTGGTGTGGCGTCTTGGGAGGAGACAGATGTCTGCCGCTATGATGTAGTCGGCAACTCGGGAATGAGGGACCCAGCCGGTGAAGACGACCCGCTCGGATAGGCCCTGTTGTTCAACGAACCTCTCGACAGACTCTCTGGCCGGCCCGTCGCCAACGATGAGAAACATCGCATTGGGGACCGACTCGAGCACCTCCTCGATTATTCCTTTCAGGAGCTCGCTTCCCTCGAGTCTGCTCAACTTTCCGAGGTAGAGCACGGTGGGGTGATCTCCCAGTCC
>QMYR01000121.1 GCA_003662765.1 Candidatus Thorarchaeota archaeon | reverse complement strand
GCGGAGTTCCCAGCGAGATTTATCTCGACAGCACAGACGGAATAATTGTGTATCTCCCAACAGGTATCCGGGTCTCTGAGCTATCGAACGGCACCAAGTCTGGAGTGAAACAGCTGGTTGGTCTCGTTGAGGACACTGTGAATCATCTCTACTCAACGGTCATTGAAGTCGAAGAGTGGTTCTGGAAGGCTGCGCGACAGCGTGGTTTCAGTCCCGAGATTGTCGAGCGGATTGGTCGGTGTGAGCCACACTACGACTCTCCGTCACACCGTCTTCGCTTCGAGGAGCTGTTGCATTCGTACTTCTCCATTAGGTTCAGAGTGTACCGGGCGGAGGGCTGCCTTAGAGTGGAGGGGAGAAGATGACAGTTTCAGCCCTCAACCCGATGCGGTTCTTTCCCTATACTCCTAGACCACATCAGGAGAGGGCTGTCGAGCTGGCCGCAAGCGTTTTCGCGAATGGGGGAGTAGGCCTTCTGTCTGCTGACTGTGGTGTCGGGAAGACTATCGCGGTTCTGTCAGGATACCTTGCCGCCCGGTGGGACAATGAACAGTCACGACTCTTCATAGTCACACGTACACACTCTCAGACGAGGGTGTTCGAGTCTGAGCTCGGAGTTCTCAGAGAAACATCACCAGACCTGACTGCCACTACGCTTGTCTCACGTGCACGGATGTGTCCTCTGCGTGGACAGATTGACTCGATGAGCAACACGGGCTTCATGCACGCATGCTCACAGATGATTCGCACAGGACAGTGTACATACTTCTGGAACATGTACAAACGCAGCAACGGGCGCCCAACGATTCGAGAGTCCGCGGAGGAGATACTATCCAGTATCCTCAACAGAGGAGTGGTGACACGAGAGACCGCAGAGCGGGCGACAAACGAGGATGACATGTGTCCCTATGAAGTCCTCAAGTGGTCAGCCCGGCGAAGCAGGGTCATCATTGGTCCGTACTCGTATCTCTTCAAGAACCGTGTGAGAGCCGCGACACTGGGCTTTCTTGATGTGGATCTTCACGACCTCGACATCATAGTTGATGAGGCGCACAACCTGCCCTCTCACGTCTTGGACTCCGAAACTGCTCGGCTATCAGGTCCAGACCTGATATGGCTTCGACAGAATCGTGAATCAATAGTGGCCACAGTCGGACTCTCGTGGATGGCGGACGCGATAGACTTTCTTTGGGAGTCGATGATGCTCGCGCTTGACCGAATGGGACGAAGTTCGGAACGTGCTCTGGACAAGTGGGAGATAGCCCCACGCTTTGTCACGGCCGCACAGTTGGAACAGGCACTCGCAGTATCAAGACCCGACCCGTCAGATCCTGATGCGGTCTCAGCCGCAGAGACTCCCGTGGACCGGCTGGTTGACTTTCTGTTCGCCGCTCTCCGCGCTACCGATAGCGACGACTGGCACATCACACTCCGAACGAGGCCTGCGTTCCGTGATGAATCGGATGTGATGAGATCTGAGATCACGATTCGCCCCTTCAACGCGGCTGCGCTGGCGTCGCCCGTGCTGCGGGGTGCGCGGTCGGCTCTCTTGATGTCTGGGACCCTGAGGCCCACAGAGCACTACGCGCGTCTACTGGGCGTCGTAGGGGCGGCTACAATAGAGCTTGCCAGCCCATATCCACGGGGCACCCGTCTCATTCTCATTGATCGAGTGTTCTCAACCAAGTACGACGAACGGACCCCTACGCTATGGCGCATGATTGCCGAACGTGTCAGCACAGCACTCAGAGCCGTTCCAGCCAACAAGAGCGCGCTGGTGGCCTTCCCAAGCTACGCCGTCATGCGTGAGGTTCTGAGCTATGGCATCGACTGCGGGTTCAGAGAGCGGCTTGTGGAGAGCCCCAACTCGCGTCTGGAAACTTTGGTGGAGGCCATCCAGACTGGGCCGCAGGCAATCTTCTGTGTATACGGGGGAAAGTTCTCCGAGGGTGTTGACCTTGTGGAAGCAGGTTCCAGCCTGATAGACTTGATTGTGGGGGTTGGTGTCCCCTTTGTGCCCCCGACAGACTATCAGGTGGCATTCCAGGCTTGGCTGGACAGGAAATTCGGGCGTGGTTCTGGCTACTACTTCGCATCCACGATTCCCTCACTGCGCAAGGTGACTCAGCTCATAGGGCGGCTCCGGCGATCTCCATCGGACTGGGGGGTAGTCGTTCTGATTGACCGGAGGTTCCTGAAACACTTGCATGTTCTGGGTGACGACATTGCGTCGGACATGTGGCCATTCTCCACAGCCGAAGAGATGAGAGATGCGATTCAACAGTTCCTTGAGATGAAGGGGGCTGGGGTGTTATGAGGTGGCGCCATCTGTCATACCTGCGCTGGGTGATTCTGACCTCCGTTGCTGCCGGAGCTGTTGCTTCGCTGCTTCTTGGAGGCTCAGGGTCTGAGGCTTTGGTCGTGGTGTTGACAGTGCTTCTGGCATTGGTCACAGGGCTCCTCTGGAGCGGCGAGTCCGAGCCACTGGTCTTGTGGGACGGCGACTTGGGTGTGCTCGCGTTGATTAGGAGATGGAGCGTGGAGGTGCAGTCCGGACGTTTGCTCACGAGCGTTCCCCTCGGGATAGATTTGAGCAGGTCTGCAGTGAGAGTACTCCGGGCAGTCCATCCACGTCTGATAGATGGGCCTGATGCCTCGCTACGGTTCTTTGTGATTCGCCCTCTCAGTGAGTCGTCAACGATTGTGGGGTTCGTGGTGGTCAGACGGGCTTTGCGGTTATTCAATGGGGTTGGGAGAGTCACATCGCTCTCCGAGGAGGTGGCGTCGGATGCAGCTGTGCTGGAGAGTGCTTTGCACGGTGCGTATCCTCACACACCAGTCCGGCGAGCTGAGTTACCCGACCTGCTCAGTGTAGCCTCTGGAGGTGTCCATCAAGTTGTCACGCACTGAGTCACTCCACAGGGTATCCTTGCCTCGCGGCGTCAGCGTGGACCAAATCATGCGTACCCTTGAGATAGGTCTGGGCTACCGATGGGATATTCTCGTCGACGTTCCGCGGCTGGTAGCACATGGATCTCCGCCGGGAGGGAGACTTCCAGAGATACTCATTGAGGGGCCGCGAAGTATGGTCCTGAGTGCCGCCGAGGGTACAACAATAGAACGAGTCCGTCTTCTGCTGCAGTTGCTTGCCAGACGCAAACGGCTCTTGCCGATCGGAGGTGAGTAGCAGATTGCCGCGTCGCACGATCGCAGGAGCGAGGCCGGAGCGTGATCCGTTGCCAACCTCTGATGACAGGGGTGTGTCGCTGAGCACGGACACTGAACTGAGATGGAACGATCGGACCTGTCGGCCACCTATTGGCAAGATAGGTGTCTTGGCCTTCTCACTGTTCGTGACCTGTGTATGGCAGCCGGTCCTCGGTCTATTCGTTGTTGGACTGAGTCTGATGGTTGTTCTTGCCATGGTCTTCACGCAAGGCGAAGAACGCGTTCGCGCAGCCCGCCTGCAGCACTGGAGTGAGGTGGCTGTGTCTTCTCTTTCCATCGAGCCAGTGGATGATGTTGTTCGATGCAGTTGCCCGGGGGGACCTAGATACATCTCTGGGCTGCATCTTCAGGCAGCTGGACCCTATCTGTATGGCCGGCTGGGAGTCCTCTTGAGGGCGATTCGCACGTCCATTGGAGTCACTGTTGTGGTAGAGATGGACCCCCGTTCTGCAACGGTTCTTCTGGAACCTGAGGTCGCTGCAGAACCGCTTGACGAGTACTACTCGTTTCTCACGCCCGCTCGACTGGACGCGTATGTTCAGACGCGGGGATCCGTGTGGGATGTGTCGGTGGCCATCCTCGGTCAGGGCCGCACTGCGTCAGAGGTGATACCTCTGTTTCCCGCGGTCACTGGGGTTCTCCCTGACGAGGGATGGCAAGAGTACTCTCCAGCCGTCCTCTCAAAGCGCCTTGGGACCCTGAACATTGCTCCGCAGCCGGGTTTTCATGCCACTGGTGAGGATCTCTCAGAATGGCTTGTGCAGCTTGCTGGGGAACTCTCCTCGGAGGTCGGAGGGAATGTCCCGGGTGAGTTCCTGATGCCAGTCAGACTTGGTACCGTGGAGTATCGAGTTGGGTACGTGATCAACCCAGAAACGCTGGAGCCTGGCCCTGTTGCGGGCTTCTCGCATGAGGACCTGTTGCATGGTCTGCTTGTGGCCGGCGGCAAAACGGACAATCGTTGCCGCATGCTGACCCTTCTCATTGAACAGCTGATGAGGAATGACAAGCGCGTATTCCTTGTGACGACGCGCAGGGAAAGCGCCAGTATCGCTTCTCTGGTTTCTGACGGAGTGTTTCTGGAACTTGGACGGGACTTCGTACTAAACCCAATGGATCCAGAAGGAATGCCTAGAAAGAGATACGTGGTACAGCTAATGAAGGCCCTAGAGATTGTGGCAGGGTCTAGCCCCAAGGCCGCCGATCTTCGTAGTGCTGTCGAGCTTGAGCTCGCCCTGATGCGTGTCATGTCAATTGGTGGTTCGACCCTAGCTGACGTACGCCTCAACGACACCGATGTGTCGCTGACAGACTCTCCCAGTGAGGTGCTCCCAGACAGGGCCTCCCCCTCGTATCAGAAGTCGTTGCTGGGAATGGCCGCGGTTCGCACACTGTACGAGGGAGCCGGAGCAAGCGCGTTCTATGGGTCACAGACGGCACCGATAGAGCGTATCGCCTCCAATAGATTGGTCGTCATGGTGGTCAATTTGGAGGCGCCATATCTTGAGAAGTTCGCCCTCGACCTCCTCAGTATCAAGCTGGGAGGCATGAGGGCGGACCCCGACCTTGTCGTGATCTTTGAGGATGCTCACAATTTCCTCACTTCCGTCGACTCGTATAGGAACCGAGAAGAATGGGTCGAGCTCCTCCTCCGGGGCCTTGTAGGCAGAGGGCCTCTTGTGGTGAGCATAGAACACCTAAATGGCCTCCCCTACGGAGCCAGAGGAATCTTCTCCTCAAGCCTTGTGTTTAGGCTTCAAGACTCGGCAGACCTCAGGGCCGCCACAGACTTCCTCGGTCTCAGTGTCATCGGGTCAGGGCTGTACAGCAAGCAGCGATCGTCACCCCGAGAAACATCATTCTTGAGGTCCATGCCTTCTGACACGGCGCTTCTCAAGACGAGAGGAATTACCACATGCATTCCGCTTGTTCTTGACCCTGCACCCGAGGTTCGTGAAGCTTTGCCACACGAACGCGCACTGATCACGCCCCCCAGTCCATCATCCTCACCAGCGAAGAGTCCAGGCGACACCCTGCTCGGCCGCGTTGCCGGCGATGAGGCTCCTGTTGCTATCGAGATCATGAGGCTGTTAGAGCGATACGAGCCATTGACCGTAGGCGCAATTCAAAGATTTGTTTCGTCGTCACTTGGGACGAGCGTCAATGTCGAGGGGGTTCTCACGAGGCTTGAACGTGCGAACATGATTCTGCGTGGGCATGAGGTTCATGGCAATGTTTCGTACATGAACTATCGCCTCACCATGAAGGGCACTATGGCCCTACGACAAGTGACAACTGAGGAGGGGTCGAGATGACTGTCGTCGCATCGAGTGTGTCATCACAGGTGCTAGAGATACTTCGGCGGCAGTCTCTCTCCCCACGAGGCGTTCAGAAAGAAGCCATTGAGAAGGGCCTGCTCCTTGGTGAGAGCATCATGATTGTCAGCCCCACTGGCTCCGGGAAGACGCTAGTGGGCGAGATGGCTGCCCTTCGAGCGGTTCTGTCTGGAAAGAAGGCCATGTATCTTGTCCCTCTGCGAGCGTTGGCGACACAGGTCGGTGAGATCATCCGCGACCGATACTCGGAGGTGGGAATCTCGGTTGGCACCAGCACGGGGGACTTCCAGACAGATGGGGAGTACCTTGGAGAGAGCGACATCGTAGTGACAACATACGAACGTGCAGACTCTCTAGTGCGTAGGCATGTGGGCTGGCTCACTGAGATTGGGACAGTCGTGATCGACGAGATTCAGACGATCTCGGAGGGCATCCGAGGGGCGAGACTGGAGTCGCTCATGATTCGTCTGCGTCGCATGCTGCCTGAGCTCCAGATTGTAGCGCTCTCAGCCACGGTTGGCGCACCGGCGGATCTTGCTGAGTGGCTGGGGTGTACTCTCATTCATTCTGACACCCGTCCTGTTCCGCTCCATTGTGCTGTTGTGCCAACATCAGACCGCCTGAGAACACTCCGAAACATTGTGATGACCACTGTTCGGGCGGACGGACAGGTCATAGTCTTTTGCAGGACCCGTCGCGACGCGGAGTCTTACGCCGCTAGGCTTGCAGGCGATGTGGGTCGTCAGTTGACATCGCATGAAACTGTTGAGCTCAACTCGGAGTTGGACTCGGTGGAGAACTGGGAGGCAGATGTTCCTCGTGAGCTTCGCAGGCTTCTCCACGATGGAATCGCATTTCATCATGCAGGGCTGGCTTACAGAACACGCGAACTTGTCGAGCGACTGTTCAGAAGGGGACTGCTCCGGGTGATGTGTTCAACATCAACGCTCTCCGCGGGAATTGACTTTCCCGCCCGGACAGTCGTGGTAACAAATCCGCGTTCCCCTCAGGACTACACCCAGTTTCTGCCTGCGAACAGGGTGCATCAGATGCTCGGCCGCGCTGGTAGGCCGGGACATGATCAGGCTGGCTTTGGCGTCATTCTTGCTGGAAGCCAAGGAGAGGCAGACATGCTACGTAACTTCTACTTTGACTCCGTCAAGAACCCTGAAACGGATGCCGAAATACTCATTCCCCGATACGAGCCCCTGCTTAGCAGCCTCGGGGACCCCCATGTCCTCCCAGAGCAGCTATTGGTCGCCGTCGCACATCTCGGACAAGCAACACTCCAGGAGATTGAAGACGGTTTCTTTGGGGACTCATTTCTCACTTTCTGCGCCATCAGGGACACTCGCACCCCGATGCGAGTCTTGAATCTGGGCGAGATCGACGCCGCGTCGGCCATCGAACGTCACGCACTTCCTGAAACTGTCAGATCGGCACGCGAAGGCGTTCTTGGGCAAGTCACGATTCGGGAGAAGAGTGACACCACCATCGGGGGAATTGTGCGCGACTGGGAGGGCGCACAATACACATGTCGTTTCTCCTCACGTGTGAAGGATGACGGTCTTGTGGAGGGGCCGATGTGCTCCTGCGGCTCCCCGCAGGACGACAGCGGAATCTTGTGTCCCCACCTCGTCGCCTTGGGAACCGCTGCAGGCCGGGAGCTGGGGTCGCTGGCGGACTATGTCGTTCCCCTGGCTCTCAGCGAGGTGAGTCCGTTCCGAATTCTCGTTCGGCTTGGTCTGGTCGAGGGGGCCTTCGATGGCAAGATACGACCGACACGTCTAGGGAGGGTTGTGAATCGGCTCTACTTGCAGATACCAGTATTGCGTGAGATGCAGGCGACCCTACCTACTGTCAATGACAACCCCGGTCTACTGTGGCTCTTGCGTCATCTGATCAGCATGGAGAGCGGCACCGAGCTCTCAGACTCGTTTGACAGCTTCATTGCCGGCCTCGTTTCGACGGAACTGCCATTTGAAACACTTGCGTCGGCCGCCGAACTCAATGTCGGGGACGCACTGGCGTTGGTTGAGACAGCAGAGTGGATGCTTGCAGCAATGGCTGCAGTGGCCGAGGTCGGAGGGCTCCCTCGAGTTGTCGAACTTGCCGGG
>QMYR01000120.1 GCA_003662765.1 Candidatus Thorarchaeota archaeon | reverse complement strand
AGAGTGACTCCCTGATTGTTCGCCGAACTATTACTCCGGTGAATATCCTCCTCAGACTGGTAGCGGGCCTGTACTGCGTGTGGTGCTATCTCCTCATTCCGGTCATCCCATACCTCAGGTGGGATCCCACACAGGGAGTCTATTGGGTGAACGGAGCGCCGGGCTCGCTGTTCCCTCTGCCACGGGGTCCAGGAATGACGCCCGTCATAGTACCTGCAACACCCATCGACTCGGTCACCTATGTGACTCTCATCATGACTGGAGGGTGGCTCGTCCTTCTGGCGCTGGCTTTGCTCTATATTTTCTCGCCCGTGACGATTGCCATCAGGAGGTAGCCTAGGGCAGACCTCCTCGGCGCGCAGCGCGAGAGCGGCTTGAGAGGATACATAGCGATACTGCCGCCAGCATGGCACAGAGGACAAATGGTCCCAAGGTCCTGCCTGCAACTGGCGAGTCGAATGGCACGGTGGGGTCACGGCCTGCAGCTATCTCGGCACCATCATCTACGCCATCGTTGTCAGTATCGGGGTCATGAGGGTCAGTGCCATAGACGTGACTCTCGGTCCAGTCGAGCAGCCCATCGCCGTCACTATCGATACCTGATGGAAATTGATCAACGGCATGAGCGAGACCTGGAACTTGGTAGGGAACGGTCCCATTGAAATCAGACCATATGTTGCCGAGGCCAGACCCATCATCCCATAGGTTGTTGTCACCATCATCAAGCGCATTCCCGGGACCGTTGTCCGCGAATAAGTTCCCGTATAGTTGATTCTCCCCGTAATGTTGGGCAATGAGAACGCCAAATGAACCATTCTGGGTGATGTTGTTCCACGTCACCATGCATCGATCGGACCAGATGACCACGCCCTCGCGTGCGTTCCTAGACACATCGCAGTGTGACACGTTTGCACGCTCACAGCCTGCCAGATAGATTCCAAACCCGTTCTCCGTCACGCTACTATTGGTGATTAGGCTCCCATTAGCGGATATGAGCGAGATGCCATAGTCGACGTTGCGAGTCAGGTTGCACATGGACACGACGCCATATTCGGAATAGTAGAAGTGAACGCCGCTCCTGCCGTTTCCATGGACAGTCGAGCGTCTGACCTGACAGTGGGGCGAATAGCTGAATTCAATCGCAGTAAAGGAATTGCTGTAGAGCTCGCAGCGATCAACCACAGTGCCCGGGGACATATCTACCCCCACTGCTGTGTTTCTCTCTTCATAGATCGTGCAGTTGCGAATCAGGGTTCCCACAGACTCGCTCACGGCAATCCCATACCGGTCACCTGAGAACACGCTACCTGTGACCCTGCAATTCTCGCTCTTCAACAACCGTACCCCTATGTCGCATCCGTGGGCCTTCATACTCGACACGACACACTCAGACGAGTATGCAACTACAACCGGTGATTGTCCAGAGAATGAACCGTCAAACAGCGTCAACCGGGTGCAGTTGGCCATGATGATCTGACCGTACTCTGTCCCGAAGACCATGTCGTCGGACACGCCCCAGAAGTATCCAAGCGGAAGGTCCGAAACGTAGTTGTCCCGAATGTCGTGATGCCAGTCCTCAATCTCTCCAGACAGCCGAAGTTCGCAGTCCTCCAGTCTGTTTCCTGTGACACTGCAGCCTGTGCTCTCTGAGAGGGAGATTCCAACTGAGGTATCCGAGATATTGCAGCCGATGAGGGCACAATTGTCACATCCCGTCAAAGAGAGAGCCGAATTGCCAGAGTGTCGTAAGACGCATCTCTCGATACTGCATGTGGCAGAGTTCTTCAGGGATATCCCAAACAGCTCCCCTTCGATCACGCTGTCGGTCACCGAACACTCCGATGACACCACGCTCATAGCCGTGAAGTGGGACAGCACAGTACAGTTCTCAACGGCCCCACCGGTCACATTTACAAACGTGATGGCAGTGTTGGGTCCGTAGCACTCGAGATAGGAGTCCTCAATGAGGAAGAATACATTGGTGTTCTTTACGACAACGCACTCATCAAATGCTGTGACATTGATTCCCGCGATTCGAAATGGGTCGTCCTGTGTGCCACTACCCGGCCAACCCTGTGCAGCAAAGTCACTGTTTGACTCTATGACAATCGGGTCATGAGAGACGTACGCCACAGCCCTATTGCCATGTCCGGTCAAGACATCTCCAGTGCCTTGACGAACCACAGTTGGCGTGATGTCGTCGGAGATGTCAAGGGGCATCAACAGGAGAAGTATGGTGACCGCAATCACAGCGGGGATCAAGTATCTCAACGCAAGCCACGCCCGTCCACTATCCGCCCCCTTGCAACATAATAGTGAAACGGTCAAAGCGGCCGGGCCGCAATGCTTATAGGTAGCACGACAATACGTAGGGCGCCTACATATGCGAAGGGCACACATCGGGTGACAAGGTGATAATATGGCAAATGTCGTAGTTCTAGCACTTGTGGGATTCCTGCATACGCTGTTCACTGCGATTTGGATTGGCGGGATGATCGCATTGGCACTCACAGTACTTCCGACCATAAGGAAGACACTTGGCATGGGACCAGAGAGCAAGAAACTGATAGACAACATCAGAAATAGTCTGAGCAAGATCACCTACGTTGCATTCATCGTGCTGATAGCAACAGGTGTTCTGATGAGCAACAGCTCTCCACTGTTCCAAGGATTCTTCACACTTGGGAACGAGTATTCTCTGGCTTTGACGCTAAAGCACATTCTTGTCGCAATCATGATTGTCATTGCGATACTGAGAAGCCGCGTGGTACCCCGACTTGATATGGAAGAGCCAAAACGCATGAAACTGATGATGATGATGCTCGTCACAAACATCATACTTGGATGTGCGGTCCTCTTCCTGAGCAGTCTGCTGTCCGCTGTAGTGAGGACGTACCTCCTCGAAGCGCTTTCACCATGAGCCACAATCTGTGTTGAACTCCAAGAGAATAACCGTTAACAGCGAGCGGCGGGTCCATGTGTGGATGGTGACGGACAAATGAACAGGGACAGCACGGCCCTCCAATCTTCGGACTCTCACTCCAAGTCATTGGCTCCCATCCCTCTCGTCAGGGCCCTGCTGCTCGCGCTGATTCTTGACAGGCCGGGGTCGACCGGATACGACCTGATGAAACAGATAGTCAAGTTCACAGGAGGGGACATTCAATTGAAGACCGGAACCGTGTACGCAGAGCTCAGGAGGCTAGAGGGTGCCGGTCTTGTGTCAGCAGAGCAGGAAGAGAGCGGACGACGGCGAAGAGCGTACCGACTGACCAAGAAGGGACTCCACACGCTCAAGTCACTGGCAGATCAGATTGATCACAGGGTCAACCGTGTCTTGCTACCGCTGCTCAAGATAGTATCGCAATCCACAGAGAAACGTCGGGCCTGACCGACCGCTAATCACTCTTTCTGGTGTGCGACATTGATTAGTAGTCCCGCATCTGGAAGGACGTAGATACGTGGATTAGGAGTGTCTGGGTTTTCCTTGATGTATCTCTCAACGAGCCCACGGAGCAGGCTTTGAACCTCAGAAGAATCGCTCGGATTTAGCCCTTCCATGCGATATACCTCGCTCAAGACATCCGGGTCAAGCTGAGTCACGACCTTGATGTTTCGTTCCTCGACGTCGAGCAATATCCTGAACAGGTCCGGCGGTTTCTGATTGCCAATCTTGAAGGTCTTCTCAGTGCAGTAGGTCTGGATGACATACCTCAATGCGTCCTTGACCGACATGTCCTTTGTAGCGACCATAGCTTCTTCGTAGGCCGCGCTGCCAATGCCATCCTCACAGGGTGCGAGAAGAACTATCCATCCCCGCTTGTCATGACGAACCGCGTTCCAAGCCGCATGAATGCCCTTTCCTGCCTGATACAGATTGATACCCAATTCGCCGACTGACACGAATACTATGTCGGCAGGTTCATCCACCTCAACAACTCGCAGCCTGCGCAGGGGCTCTGACGCGGCCTTGTGGCATTCGATGATATCGCCGGCCTGAACGTATACTACTTCTCCATGGTCAACTATCGTATCCACGCAGAATATGGTGAGATGCTCTTTCATCATCTCAGTGATCTCAATCATGTCTTCAATCACAGGGTTACCTTTCGTGTTGCCAAGGCGGCATGTCGGGAGAAACCCGCGCTCCAAGTCGAACATGCGCGGATGGTTTATGCGGATAGTCTCACGTCCTGCCACCCCTGGGCAGAAGAGCTTGACCGTGCCCGCCTGCCCTGCGAAATAGTGGTATTCTGAATCCGAAAGCACAATTACAAGGCAGGAGTCGAGCACACGCTCGTCGATATAGATCGGGGTTCCAAGTGAGGTCTTGCCCATGTACCTGTTGCCCGAGTCGCAGTCATGGATCAGGACGTTGTCTTTCCATTCCGCGTAAATCTCCGGGCCGAGGACCTTGTTCTCGAGAGCATCCTCGTTTGGCGGAACGTGTGAGCCACTTGCAATCATGATCTTGATGTCTTCCTTCTTGACACCAAGCTCCATCAAGCGGCGCGTAAGTGGCGGGAGTATCATCTTGGTGTGAATGTTTGGCCGGGTGTTGTCATCCACTATGATGGTCACCTGCTTTCCAGATGTGTATAGCTGGGAGACAAGAGCGCTCAGGGGGGGTGTGCCAATAGGCGATTCCAGTACCTCGGCCAGCTTCTCCTCAAAGTCGGTGAAGTCAGGTGTGAAGTCTTCGGCCTCAAGGACATGAACATCGGTCAACGTCGACGGAATAAACTCATCCACCACGGTTGATCCGTACTTTATGGGCGTCCTGTGAAATAACATGATTGCTCGCGGCGACCAAGTCACGTTAGCTAGTTTAACAATTGCGGTAGGACACGACGGCTGGCCGACGAAGTAATGTTTATATTCGCCCCAGCGCCGCACAGAGTTAGACTAATCTAACTTATTTAGAGTGTTCTAGAAAACGCCCGGCCACCAAGTGGCCACGGGGTTACGACGACATGAGCGACTACCGACCTACAAGGACATTGCATGGACCACCGATACAGCCTCGCCGACTCACCCACGTTCCGCCAGGATGCATCTGCAGGTTAGTGGGAATCACGCGATGGCATGATGGAATCTACGGCGGCCGCAAGCACAACCCGCGCGGCCGAAAAGGACGTCGACACGGAAGAGGTTGCATGGGCCCGGGGCACCCATTCTCACCGCGAGATCGAGAGCTGTTGCGCCGACTCATGGATCTCGGCCTAACGAGGGGTTGTGTGTTCAAAGTGGTTCAGGGGGGCAGACATGGCCCCGTGCTCATCGAGGTGAGGGGAACGCGAATCGCCCTTGGACAGGGAATTGCGGATAGATTGCTGGTGGAGGAGGCAACATGCGACCAGTGAAGATCAGGGTGGCCCTGATTGGGAACCCGAACGTCGGAAAGTCAGTCGTCTTTAACAATCTTACCGGTGCAAGACAACACACAGGCAACTGGCCGGGAAAGACTGTCGAGAGAAAGGTAGGTCATTACAAGTACCAAGGCTACGAATTTGAGATCGTGGACCTCCCGGGCGTCTACAGTTTGAGCGCAATGTCAGAAGACGAGAGGGTGGCAAGGGACTATCTAGTTGACGCACGTCCGGACGTCGTTGTTGACATCCTCAATGCAGCCCAGCTGGAGAGAAACCTGTACCTCACGCTCCTGCTCATAGAACTCCAGCTAAATCTCGTTGTCGTACTCAACATGTACGATGTCGTGGAGAGTCGAGGCGACAAGATTGACGTGAAGCGATTGTCGGAACGACTACGTGCGCCAGTAGTGGTCACCACTGCCACCAAGAAACGTGGAATGGAGGAGCTCAAGAGAGCCATTCTTGAGGCAACCCCGAAACACGTGCTTGATCCGTCAGTTGATGAGATGCACCTTCCCGGTCGCCCGAACGGCGGCGACCACCTGCATTACCATCCTAGACTGCATCATCACGGGCAGTACGAGCGCCTGAGGCCTCCGGCCATTAAGTATAGCATGAAGATTGAGAAGAGACTGAAAGAGATAGTTCTCCTGTTAGAAAATGAAAAGGAACTCCTCGAGAGGTACCCGCCTCGCTGGGTAGCCCTGCGACTTCTCGAACGAGACCCTCAGATACTGCCACTTGTGAAGGACCCTGAGCTGAGGGAGAAGATTCTGAGTGTGGGGGTGTAGTGTTGGAAGGAGACACCGCGGAAACATTCGGTCTCGACGAAGAGATTGATCCCCAAATCGTGCTAGCCGACGAGCGATACAAAGTCATCGGAGATATCCTGTGCGAGGTGTATCAAGCAGGCGAGGGCAAATGGAATCTCAGTGACATGATGGACAGAGTGTTCCTTCACAAGTATCTGGGGCTGCCCATATTCCTTGTGATCATGTGGGCCATGTTCACGTTCACGTTCGAGGCATCACGAGTCTTCATGGTACTCATAGAGATGTTCTTCGATTGGCTCGGTGGTTACACGTCGCAGATTCCAATCCCGTGGCTTGCTTCGTTGGTCACAGATGGCATACTCGGTGGTGTCGGGTTCATCCTCACGTTTGCGCCACCCATCTTCTTCCTCTATCTTGCGATATCCGTCTTAGAGGACACCGGATATCTAGCTCGGGCGGCCTTTGTCATGGACAGGTGGATGGTGAAGATGGGGCTGCACGGGCGCTCGTTCATTCCCTTACTGCTGGGATTCGGATGCAGCGTTGCCGCTGTCACGGCGTCGAGGACAGTTGACGGCAAGGCCAACCGTTTGACAACTATCCTTGTCGCACCCCTAATCTCGTGCTCTGCTCGCCTGCCCGTCTACGTGCTGTTCGCGGGGATCTTCTTCCCAGCCTACGCAGGGACTGTGATATTCTTCATGTACATCTTGGGAATCGTCATGGCCATCGTAGTCGCGATGCTCTTCAAGAGGTTCCTGTTCAAGGAGGAATCCTCTCCGCTCGTGATGGAGCTGCCGATGTATCAGCTACCCACAATCCATGACTCATTGCGCCACATGTGGGAACGAGGGGTCATGTTTCTGAAGCAGGCCGGCACATATCTGATGCTCGGCAGTCTCATCATATGGACAGGCTCGTCTTTTGGCCTAGGAGGGTACGGTGTACCCATTGGCGACTCTTTCGTCAGCGTATTGGGCAAGTTCATTCAACCGCTCTTCGCCCACCTTGGATTCTCTTGGCAGATTGTCGTCGGGCTAATCCTTGGGCTACTGGCAAAAGAGGCGGTCATTCAGTCGCTGGCAATCATATTCGCGGTGGAGGGAACTGCGGGCCTGCAGGTGGCCATAATGTCATCCATGACACCGGCCTCTGCTCTAGCACTGATGGTGTTTGTGTTACTTTATGTCCCATGTGTGGGCACGATAGGAGCGATAAGAAAAGAAACGGGCTCATGGAAGTGGACTGCCTTCTCGGTCACGTATCAGATCCTCTTGGCCTACGTCATGGCGACTATCGTCTACTTCATCGGAGGGTTGTTCCTTGGCTGATCTGTTCTGGGCAAACAGACAGCATGCCATGATCATCTCCGTCACGCTGGGACTCTTGTATCTGGCATGCGGAATATGGGAGTTCTTCTCAGTTGTCGGCATCGCGCCCCTAGTTGTAGCGAAACCCGACCTTCTTGATAGCCTGATCATGCTTGTCATAAGTTCTGTATTTCTAACAGGTACGAGACCACTGAGGCGCAACGAAGAGGAGGGCATAGCCTTTCCCATAGTGGGACTCATCCTGTCAACGATAGTCTTTGCGTTGGGCCTAGTCGTTCTTCTCACGAATGCCTTGGGATGGGCGCTTGGTCTCGAGGACTGGGAGGGCTGGATGCCAGCCATGAATGT
>QMYR01000119.1 GCA_003662765.1 Candidatus Thorarchaeota archaeon | reverse complement strand
CATGGAGCAGAGTCTATCGATTGGCAAATGGCGTGGCACAGTTCCTAATCTCCCAATGGTTTCTCTTCGTATGGGGATTCATACCATCGCTCGTTGCATTTGTCACCTTACTCTTTGCTTTGAGAAGTAACAACAGACCTCAATCTGAAACTACCCGAAATACGGATTCAAATCGGGATGCTGCATTTGCTGCCAATGGCGACAGTTAACCAGAAACTGTGGTAGTCATTTCAGGGAGAACAGGGCGCAGTCTATTGATGCATCATCTTGACCTTGTGAGCACAGGTCTTCAGTCTTCTTGCTGTAGCTAGCCTGCTCAACCACTTTGTCGGTCTTGTTGAGAGCGTGGCCTTCTAGGGGACAGCCAATCACGCAGAGTGACTCTTTCGACTAGGGGCCATGTCTGTGGGCTCGGTCAATACAGAAAACTCATAAGCGGGGTCCAGCCGCAGCCAGCAAGAAGGCATCTCTGGGAATGACGAGATGATCAACAATGGCGGTGGACTTTGCTAAGGGAATAACCGAGTTCCGGTGGCATGGTCGTGGCGGTCAGGGTGTCGTCACGAGCAACCAGATGCTCGGAAAGGCTGCTCTCGCGGAGGGCAACTACATTCAGGCCTTTCCCGAGTTCGGACCGGAACGGACCGGTGCGCCTGTGAGGGCGTTCCTGAGAATCAGCAGAGAGCCCATCCAGATCTACGCCCAGGTCTATCATCCAGATGTCGTGGTCTGCATTGACCCGACGTTGCTGGATGTTGTGAACCCGACCGAGGGCCTGAAACCGGATGGTACTCTCGTGCTCAACACGACGATGACTCCCGCGGAGGTCCGCGAGAAGTTCGGATTCAAGGGCGGCAGGGTCGTGACTGTGGACGCAAGCAAGATTGCACTGGACATCCTAGGTCGACCTTTCTACAACATGCCGACCATGGCTGCGGCTGTGAAGGCCACAGGAGTGGTCAAGCTTGAAACGGTCATCAAGACGGTTCTCGACCGCTACCCTGGAAAGATTGGCGAGTTGAACAAGGCCGCCATGGAGCGGGCATCAGAGGAGGCGCAGATTGGATGAAGCTGAAGAAGTTTGACGAGATCCCCATGGCGGGTCACATTGTCGAACCTGGCAATGCCATGGAGTACAAGACTGGTGGCTGGCGTGCCATGCGCCCCGTCCTCAATGAGGAGACCTGTCTGTGGGTGAAGAACGGCACGTGTGGCCTGTGCTGGATATTCTGTCCAGACAACGCAGTGAAGCTCATCGAGAAGGACGGCAAATACATCCACGAGTTCGACCTCGATTACTGCAAGGGCTGCGGTATCTGTGCCAACCAATGTCCGACGGACAGCATCAAGATGGAGAGTGAGTGAAATGACGGCGGTAGAGAAGATTCCTGCTGACAAGATTAAGATTGAGGGTCTGACTGGTGACGCCGCCATTGCTCATGCTCTGAAGCAGTGCGATGTCGACGTTCTTGCTGCGTATCCAATCACTCCCCAGACCATTATTGTGGAGGACTTTCAGAAGTTCGTCGCCAATGGTGAGGTGAAGACGAAGGTCATTCCTGTGGAGTCGGAGCACAGTGCCATGTCGGCCTGTGTCGGTGCCGCCGCGGCGGGTGGTCGTGTGGCGACGGCGACGGCGTCGGCAGGGCTGGCCTTGATGTGGGAGATTCTATACTGTGCGGCGTCAATGAGAATGCCGATAGTCCTCGCCGTGGCGAACAGGGCTCTGAGCGCCCCGATTAACATTCACAATGACTGGAGTGACACCTACGGTGCGCGTGACTCTGGATTCATTCAAATCTATTGCCAGAGTTGCCAGGAGGCCTACGACACCACAATCATGGCATTCAAGCTGGCCGAGGATCACAGGGTCCTGCTGCCGGTCATGGTCTGTATTGACGGATTCATCCTCAGTCACAACGTGGAGCGCGTCGAGATGCTGCCGGACGAGGCAGTGAGAGAGTTCCTCGGCGTGAGGGAGCCGGTTCTGCCACTCGACCCCGACAATCCAATCACCATGGGTCCGCTTGCCCTCACCGACTATTACTTCGAGATCAAGGAGGGCCAGGATCGTGCGATGTACAACGTTCCCGAGGTCTTCAAGGAGGTCGAGGAGGCCTTCAAGAAGATGACCGGCCGTGCTTACGGGATGTACGAAACGTATAGGACCGAAGACGCCGAGATCATAATCATCACTCACAGTACGCCCGGCGGTACCGCAAAAGTCGTCGCCGATGTCCTTCGTGAGCAGGGTGAGAAGGTCGGTGTTGTGCGGCTCAGGATGTTCAGGCCGTTCCCCGTGGACGAGATAGTCAAGGAGGTCAAGCATGCCAAGGCCGTTGCAGTGTTTGAGAAGTGCCGTTCATTTGGTGCGACATGCAACCCGCTCGCCATGGAGATCAGAGCCGCGCTGTACGACTTGGATGAGAAACCGATGGTAACAGACTTCGTAATAGGTCTTGGCGGCCGTGATGTGCCACCCACCACGATAGTGGAGGGCTACAACAAGACAAAGGAGTATCTTGCAAAGGGCAAGGCTCCGCTGTACGAGACGCTGGGGGTGCGCAAGTGATGACGGTGAAACTGAAAGAGATGCTCAAGGTCCCGGAGATTCTCTCATCCGGACACAGAATGTGCGCCGGCTGTGCGGCGCCCACTATCATCAAGCTGGTCGGCATGGCTCTCCGTGGTCCGACAGTGATATGCAATGCCACGGGTTGCCTTGAGGTCGCAACCACGATCTATCCCTACACTGCATGGAAGGTACCGTGGATTCACGTGGCCTTCGAGAACGTTGCCGCTGTGGCATCGGGTGTCGTTGAGGCCTTTGCTGCGATGAAGGAGAAGGGCCGTGGAAAGTACGACCACGTTGATGTCATTGCCATTGGTGGCGATGGAGGAACGTTCGACATCGGTTTTGGTGCCCTCAGCGGTGCGCTTGAGCGCGGCCACGACTTCGTGTATCTGGTGTACGACAACGGTGCCTACCAGAATACGGGAATCCAGAGGTCGGGCGCCACCCTACCGGGGCAGGAGACCACAACCTCGTGGGCCGGAAAGGTGGAGCCGGGCAAGAGGCAGAGGAAGAAGCCCCTTGCAGAGATCGTGGCAGCTCACAGAATACCCTATGTTGCAACGGTATCGCCCTACTACTGGCGTGACTTCATCCAGAAGTTCAGGAAGGCCCTTGAGGTTGAGGGGCCAGCATTCATCCATGCGCACTCGCCGTGTCCGCGTGGCTGGAGGTCTGACACCTCGAAGTCGATCGAGCTGTCCAAGCTTGCTGTCGAGACTGGGATTCATCCGCTGTACGAGGTCTTTGATGGAACCGAATACGTGATGTCTGGTCCCAGTAAGAGGCTGAAGGAACTCACGCCCGTGGATGAGTACTTCAAGACTCAGGGACAGTTCAAGCACCTCTTCACACCACAGTGGGAGGGCTTCAGGAAGAAGATTCAGGAGCAGATTCTAGAGGACTGGCATCTGCTCCGGAAGAAGTGCGGACTTGAGTGAGTCATTGGCGGGCGCTTGGGCGCCCTCCCCCCTCTTTTTCTTAAGGCCTGTTGGGCTCAGCAGGTGTCAGGTCCGGTTCGCCAGTCCTCCGGAAATGAGATATTTGCCAATTGGACAATTGTAGAGCTTCAGGAGTTTGATTTTCTCATGCCCAGTCCCACCTCTTATAAACTCGGCATTGCAGTATACCTGCTGATGTATCTTGTTGCTCTTGCTCTGTTCACGATTGAGGTCTTCTGACTCTATGGGATTCTGGACCAAGAGTTCGCTATGACGTGACTCGCTCGAGGAGATGCATCCGCGATTGTCACAAATAGCTATGATGCCATGTCTACACAACTACTCCGGGGCGTGCGGTGGTTCATCTCATGTCGGACTCATGTGATAGGCTAATCTTTGACCTTGGCCGGCCTCTAATAATGGCGCATAGGGGCGATTCTGTTTCCGTCCCTGAGAACACCATGCTGTCCATGGAACGTGCGGTAGAGGTTGGCGTGGACGTTCTTGAAACCGATGTTCGAATGACGAGCGACGGTCAGCTTGTCCTGTTTCATGATGAAACACTGGAGCGCACCACTGGCGTCACTGGTCGGATTAGCGACTACACCTTGGAAGAGCTGAAGCAGATTGATGCGGGGAGCCTATTCACTCCCGACGGGGGGATCACGTATCCATTTAGAGGGAAGGGTCTGACAATTGTGACACTAAGGGAGGCACTCGAGCGATTTCCAGACATGCGATTCAACCTCGACATCAAGGATACGGACCGGCGGGCCGCAGAGGCACTGGCAGAGGTCATCGACGAATACAACGTGAGCGGCTCTGTTATTGTTGGGTCGTTTCATGACGCACAGATTCAGCGTTTTAGACGGTTGATGCCCGGTGTTGCCACCGCGGCTGCCCCCTCTGAGGTGACCAAGTTCCTGTTCGGTGTGAAGTCCCGACTCCTCCCAGTGGTTGTGCGTCGGTGTCCGTACCGTGCCTTTCAGGTACCTGTAAGGTATGGGCGAATCTCAGTTGTCGACAGACGCTTTGTGAGTGAGGCTCACAAGAGAATGGTGGCCATCCATGTCTGGACGATTAATGACCGTGACACAATGGAACATCTCATTCAGCTTGGGGTCGACGGAATCTTTACTGACAATCCTCGCCTGCTTCGATCTCTCTTGGAAGAGAAGAGCCTACTGTAGGCCGAGAATCGCCCTCTACGGGCCATTTCAGGGCCTCTGAGCAGAGCCAACCGAATAAGCTTAATATGCTGCGGGTGGTGGAGTGATAGTGTCTGCTTCCCGTGCGGAACGCCGACGGGGACTCGACGAAACACCAGTATGTGGAGATATGGACCAATGACCTGTCCGGAATTCATTCCCGAAGAGAACAAGTGTGGTGTCGATGGCTTCAAGTTTTACGAGGGCATGAACAAGCCCTGTGAGACGCCGGGCATGACCAAGGAGAAGTGCCCGCGCTTTGCAATGCAGAAATAAGCGACACCGGTAGGACGAAGTGCTTGGGCTGAGCCTGTCGCTTATCATAGCGTCAAGCTCGGTCCAGCTCAGTAGTTCTTTTGTCAGTCAGTTTCATAGAATGGTCAATATCTGTGGGATTCCAGGTCGGTCGGTATCGCAGGTTCTCGATGATTGACGGGAAGAGTTATACGTCAGACTACTTTCTGGGCCGAACTGGTGGATTGTCCATGGTCAAAGCGTATGTGCTGATCAAGATGGAGAGCGGAAAGGAAGATGAAGTCACGCGTGAGATTATGAAGCTCCCCGTCACCGAGGAGGCCCACACCGTGTTTGGGATGTACGATCTTGTGGCCGAGATTCGCGGCCGCGACATGGAGACCCTAGTGGAGTTTATCACGCAGAAGATACGTAGGATTCCCGGGATTGCAGACACCCAGACCCTCCTGGTCGTGGATGTCGAGCTGGACATGAGTTCTCGACTGGCCTCGTGAACAAGGTTCGTCAGCAATTCTGTTAAATGCACGAGCGGCCGTATCCAGACCGGGACCGACACATAGGAGAGTGTTAGGGATTCCGGTGAAGACACTATCAAGAAAGCCGTTTCTCCTCATGTTGAGGGACGACTCTGGCGAGCTCACTGAAGTCAAACTCGATCCGGCCCTTGTCACGAGCGACAACGCCCTCATCGTGCTTGATGAGTATAACGACACATGCTGGGTGTGGATTGGCAAGAACGTGAACATGCCCACCAGAATGCACACACTTCGCATGGCAAGGAGCATACAAAAGAGTGGACACAAGGTCGGGGTGACAACGATTGGCATGGCAACCTCACGCCTTGTTGAGATGATGGAGAAGGACTCGTCTGACCCCGAGGTAGCCGCGAACATTGAAAAGTTCAAGAATCTCCTCGCCAGTAACTGGAAGTTTGAGGACGAGGTCTTGGCATACGACGAGGCGCTTGCCTCCCATTACGAGGCAGCCCCGCCTAGAGTGCGTGACACCGCAGTGTCCCCGCCACCAAGACCGGCCGAGGCTCCAACAACACGTCCAACCCCTCCGCCGCGACCCGCGCCGAGAGAGGAAGCCCCTCCTAGACCGCCCGAGCCGAGGCCTGAGCCTCGGACAACAACCAAGGCAGCGCCTGCCGGTGGTCTCTCGGAACACAAGGCGGCCTACTTGCTCTATTCGACTGTGAAGAATGCCGACTTGGTGTACACGGAGCGTTTCGAGCGCGACGGCAAGACGGGGATAAAGATTGAGGCACCAGGCATCATGATCATCGAGGCCGTGATGGATGGCGACGAGTTGAGGATCAGTCCTCCAGAGTTTGGCGACTCGGAGGCGGCGAAGAAAATCAAGGCCGATTACGAAACTTGGGCCCAACGACTCTAAATACCTCTGAACACCTCTTACTCGTTTCCTCAACATTGGAGAAGTCTGTACCAGTACGTGTAGGCAGTTTCGAAACCAAGTTGCCCGTACAACCTCAGAGCGGGAGCGTTGAGCACCTCCACCTGGAGGTAGGCGTGCTCAGCTCCCATCTTCTCCCCCCATACCGCAAGGGCCGTGGTGATTGCGGTTCCAACACCCTTGCGTCTGTGCCTCTCGACGGTGGCGATTCCAAACAGGCCGAGCCAATCATCGGTGACAACTCCAAAGCCCACTCCCGCTGGTTCACTATCGACTCGGGCGAGTGCGTATGCCGACAGGCCGGACGCGCGTTGCATTATCCCCTGTCTAATCCTGACAGTTTCTTCATCAAAGCCCTCTGCGGTAGCAAAGCATCTGCGCCACACATCATCGGCTGTCTTCTGAATCTCAACAACGATCTCGTTGGTGCAGTCAGCCACGGTTGACATGCTTGCCACCTGAACATGGACCTCAAGTTCTCTCACGAAACCTCTCGTTTCCAAGGTCTCATCAAGGTGAGGAGGCTGGCTGGCAACTGTGAGCTGGAAGAAGGTTGGCAGCCCCCTGTCACGATAGAAGCGAATGGCGTGCTCGATAGCCGTGTCAAGCCTGTTTCCAGTAAACGTAACTGGAAGGACACTGTTCGCCCTTCTTGTGACCCCCTGATTCGCTCTCAGGAACCAACCCTCATGCTTCTCTATCTCGGCTGCCCTCCATGCCCTACATCCTATGAGTTCTAGTTCCTTAACTAGGCTGAGGTCTGTCATCGCTGAAGACTCCGGAAGACCCCTGTAAATTAGCTAGCGGTCGCGGTCATGCATATAGTTTCCACGAAGATACCCCCGGTGCCGAATGATTCTAATTCTCCATCTGTGGTTCGTGCCAATAATAGAGGTCGTACGATGAGCACTTTTCGTTGGAACGCTCTTCTCGGCGAATGGGTAATTGTGACGCCTCACCGTGCTGATCGGCCCTTTCAGGAGAGTGACCGTCCATGCCCGTTCTGCCCAGGAGGGCCCGAGACCACGGGCGACTGGAGAGTCCTGACACTGCCGAACAAGTATGCAGCTCTGACACCCGAGCCACTTGACGTTCCACTCGCTGGAGGTATGGTGATGGAGGCTCCGGCCTCTGGTGACTGCAGGGTGATAGTCCTGTCGCCCTCTCACGAAGAGCAGTTCGAGCGGATGAGTGATGAGCAGGTGGCTCTCGTCATCGAAGAGTTTGCACGAGTCCATGATGAGATGGCCTCGCAGCGCGACATAGAGTACGTTCTGGAGTTCGAGAACCGCGGGCGGGCAATAGGAGTCAGCCTTGATCATCCCCATGCACAGGTCTACGCCCTCCCGTTTGTTCCACCAAGAATCCAACGCGAACTTGAGCAGTTCAAGCGTACGTGGGAGCAGGATCACGAATGCTTGCTCTGTCAGACCATCGAGAACGAGTT
>QMYR01000118.1 GCA_003662765.1 Candidatus Thorarchaeota archaeon | reverse complement strand
GTTCTTCCGTGATAGACTGCCCGGCGCAGTCTTCCAGATTGGCAAGGCGTATCGCAATGAGATCTCGCCAAGGCAGGGAATGCTCCGACTCAGGGAGTTCACACAAGTGGAGGGGCAGGTCTTCCTCCTCGACGAGCATGAGAAGGACTGGCCAAGGTTCGAGGAGGTGGCGGATGAAACCATGCCACTGCTTCCCCATGCAATGCAGTCAGAGGGCAAGACCGAACCTGTCACGATGACCCTGCGGGAGGCTCTGGATAGGGGGCGCTATGAAAAACCCGCCTACGCATGGTGCGTCTACCTTGCGTACTCGATCTTCAGGAAGATGGGCTTCGATGATGAAACTCTTCGCCTTCGTCAACACCTCCCCACTGAGAGGGCTCACTACGCAGCAGACGCATGGGATGTGGAGATTCATACCCGAAGCTTTGGCTGGGTGGAGTGCTGTGGCGTTCACGACAGAGGAAACTATGATCTCACTCGACATCAGGAGTACAGCAAGGAGCGGCTCAGTGTCAAGGTCAACAAGAAACCAGTTGTTCCAAATGTGCTTGAGATTGCCTTCGGCGTGGAGAGGCCTCTATACTGTCTGATAGACAATGCGTACGTCGAGGATGACGAACGAACTTGGCTTCGGTTCCCGCCAGAGGTTGCGCCGATTCAGGTGTCGGTGTTTCCCCTGATGGGGAAGCCCGAATTGGTCGGCCCGGCAAGACAGATCTATGAGGCCATCTTGGACAGTGGTCTGGTAACATACTACGATCAGGGTGGCTCGATTGGTAGGCGCTACCGCAGACAGGATGAAGTCGGTACGCCCTTCTGTATCACTATTGACTATGACACGCTGGAAGACGACACGGTCACCGTCCGCGATCGTGACTCGATGGAGCAGGTTCGGGTGGCAAGGTCCCAGCTATTGGCCATACTACATGATCTTGTTCACGGGCGAAAGACATTCGCCGAACTCAAGGCGGAGGTCACTTGATAGGGCCGTAGCGCCGCACGCCGGGGAACATCTTGAACATGTCCTCGAGCAGTAGCTCCTTGTTGACGGTCACACCCTTTCGTCGCAACGACTCCCAGATCTCGTCGGTCAGGTCGTTCACAGTCTTGCCCAAGAACTCGTAGGTCTCAATTACCTGTCCCGCCTTCCTGAGTTCAAGCACCTTTGGCTTCTTCTCGATTGAGTATTGGGTTCCTGTGATTCTCATGGCAATCCTCCTTGCGATTCATGAGGAGATGGCACGTATGGTGTATTAAACAAATCTGTGGCATCAACGCTTCGCGGCTCCAAGTGCAAGCACAACGCACAAATCAAGCAGGAACTGTCATGGTGACGGGGCGGATTTCCCGAAAGAAGAGAAACTGGATTGACCGGCTAGCGTAGTACTCGGCGGCCTCATCCATGGCATCCTTCGCTTCGATTATGCCGGAGTACCACGGTGAAACATAGAACTCTCTTCCCGAAATCTTGTCCCTCATTACAAGGCGTTCAAAGCGTTCAGGTGTGTTGAAACCAACTGGTACGAGGAGTGCCACCCGAAATGCACGATTAGGTGTTCTCATCTCAAGCCAAAGTTCGCAGTAGGGCAATTCGATACCTCATATACTATACCTTACCAATTTGGAACAGACCCATTAGAATCTATCTCTGCAGTGAGCATTTCATGGGTGCTGCGGCATGCCATGACGTTCCGTTTGCAGCCTTCTCCGAAGAGGAGAATGGCACTCCACTATGCGGCGAATGGCAACCCAAGATTGAAATAGTGGCAGTCCATGCACACAATTCATTCCCACTGTCTGCAACAGTGCCTATTGGTCAGGCCAGCACAATGAGGATGTGGAATGCCAAAGGGAGATGATTGTAATGGGGTCTCCGCAGCCAATGTCAGGCAAGTTAGACGATGACCGTAAGAGGATTATCAGCGTGACCATGAGCCAGTCGCTGGTTTCACAGATTGACGAGCTGGTCGGGGAGAGGGTCGGAAGGTCAAGAGCGCAACTCATCGAAGATGCGGTCCGGTGGTTCATAGATCTGACGGTCTACAAGTGGAGTGAGAGAGGGATCTACATCGACTCGAGTCGTGTGGTACTTCAGAGTGAAACCCTCTCGTCGCTGTTCTTTTCGAAGCTCACGCCATCCGATCAATATGAGCTTGGAGTGACTGCCGGTAGTCAAGCGCCTGTGGCAGATGTTGTCAGACTCTTTCATGGTCGGAATCCGAAAGATCCAGCGAACTTTCCGCTCGTTCTCAGGCTGCTCCAAGAACAAGGCTGGGGCGCGATATCTCTGCGTGGGGACTTGATTGTGATCAGTAGCCCATTCTATCCGGCACCATTCATCAGAGGATTCTTGGAGTCGCTACTGGGCAAGAAGATGGAGATAGAGAGTGTCAGTACTAAAGACACGGTGGCCCTTCGAATAGTCGAGTGAGCAACGCGCCATCTATTCGGTGCTTGGATAGGACATCAGGCAGGTGGCAACCATGCCCGTCGTGAGTTGACCCTGAGAAAACCTCGTAAGACTATGACCGCCAACGAAACGACATCCATGGCATTCCCACTGTTGTCGCTGGCGTGAAGTATTTATCTCACTGTGTAGAGGATTGCTCACCTTCCATTGCTTGGAGAGAGGTAAGGATGCAGCTTGACCTAGCTCTACTCTTGGGCGGTTACGTGGGACTGATAGTCCTGATGCTTGTCATCGGACTCGTCATATATGCAGTCTTTCTAGGTATCGCCCTTGGGTTCGTAAACGGTGAGAACAGGGAGATTGGATCGACGTTTGTGACGGCACTGCTGATGTCCATTGTAGGTGTGATACCCATCATAGGATGGATTTTGCAGTGGTACTTCATCAAGACTCGACACAACGTCGGCTGGGGCGGCGCGATTGTTGCATGGCTGATTGTCATCATCATCGAGGCAATTGTGCTATTCGGAATCATATTCCTCCTGTTCCCGGGCATGTTGTCAGTCATGGTACCAACGACGTTCACTCCATGAGCCTTCTGAGGCTATGACTGCGAGCATGTAGCTGTCAGAGTAGGAGCGAGTTGCACTGAGAGAAGAGGCATGCAGGGATGTTCTCGCGAATCCGCGCCGAGGAAGACTGACGTTCGACCGAGGCATGATCCTGAGGCACCCCGAGTCATTTCTTTCGGCTCTCCGCTCTGCTACTGACAGCTTATCACCCTTTTTGCAAACCTCTTGAGGGGCATACTTTCACTTGGTCGAAAATTGTGCATCGGCTGTTTCTTCAGTTCAATCGCATTCTTCTCAATACTACCCCTGCTACTGTTCCTGTGGAAAGCCACACCCTCGCTGATTGTTCGGGACCAACTCTATCTCGTTGGCGCCATGTCAGTGGTGATCTCACTGGGGATGAGCATAGCGGGGCTGATTGAGAGAAAGGGTGTGAAGGCCCTTGCGAAGATACTCCTTGGTATGGGCTTGCATCCTTTGTGGTAGGAGTCCTGATAAGCGGCGCACCTGTAGAGTCCTATCTCTTGGGAAAGATCTTCTTTGTCGTGATGGTTTATCTTCCTATCATAACCCTCATGAACTACCGACGGTACCGAGAGATTGAGAGAGTCTGCGAATCCTGTGAGTACCACATGCGCTGGAGCATCTGCCCGGGCCTGGGAGAGATAGTCTGTTCCTATTTCAAGGAGAGGTTTCTTCAAGAGGACTCACAGGCATCCCAAGACGATTGAGGACGCCCTGTCACGCCGTGCTCACAGTTCGCGGAGAGTCTCACCACTCCTTTCCAATCTCAAGAATCTCAAACTCACTCTCGTACAGGCCGGGGATGCTCTCGATAATCTGGCGGATGTGAGGCTCCTTCTCACGAATGTTGTCCGTGGCAAAGTAGACCTCGTAGATACACCTGTTCTGCTCAAAGCAGAACCCCGTCGTGTACAGAACTTTCAGGTCGTGCTGTTTAAAGAGATGTGTCATCGTCTGCATAAGCGCAGGATTGACCTTCTCGACTTCAAGCCTGACGCGTGCGCCACCTTCCCTGGACATGGGGATGATCCTAATCTCACCGGTGCGCTCGAAATAGATCGCTATCGCTGCTCGGACATCCTTGTACAGGGGACTATTGTAGAACTCATCCGGGATACGAACCTCTCTCTTGTTCCGGATGTCAACAATCATTCCCTTCGTGAGCCCTGCCAAACCTAGTCGCCTCGCCTCTCGTGATGACCTATTGACTCATTCATCTATATTTATCTTCGTAAGGCGTTGAGATGACATTCCATCGCATTCGGAGCAACCAAAACCTTGTGGTCTGCAGAAAGTATTGGCCATGCAGAGGAGGATGAACTCGCGGCGAAAGAAGGTGGAATATACGTGTGTGACATGTGCGGTCAGATTGTAGTCGTGAAGAAATCTGGTGCGGGGACACTCGTCTGCTGCAACCAACCGATGCGCCTCATGGAGAAGTAGTCAGACGTCGGGAAAAATAGACTGTTCTCCTCGTTGACAATCTTTATATTGGCACCACAGAGCGGTGCTACTGCTCTCTTCGGGTGTTTTGAAATGGTGGAGCTCCCAAGCATAGTGATCAAGACTAGGTCACTCCTGAGACTGCGCGGATATGTGACCAACGAGCTGATGGAGTACGAGAACCGATACGTACTGATCCCTGAGAAGCGGACTGCGGACAGTGTGATCAGGTCAGTCGTCTGGATTTTCAAGGAGCCTCGCGTTGTCGGGGTGGCTCTCGTCAAGGACATTGTGCGAAACATGGAGGAGGTCGACGCACAGGAGGGCATTCTTGTCGGCGGAAGCCGTTTCACACCCGCTGCAAAGAAGCATGCACGGGAGAGCCGCGTCGAGCTCATCAAGGGCAACTACTCATCTTTCGACCTGTTTGAGCACGAGCTTGTTCCCAAACATCTCATTGCCAGCGAAGAAGAGGTCGAGATGGTGCTCAAGCACTATGGAATCACAAAGACCCAGCTCCCGCGAATCTTCAGAAGCGACCCAGCAGTGCGGGTCTTGGGTGCGAAACCGGGACAGGTCATCAGAATCGAGCGGGACAGCCCGACGGCTGGCAAGACGTATTACTACCGGCTCGTCATTGAAGGCGCATCATAGAGTCACGACGCCTAGCAACATCCCGGTCACAAACAGTATCACCGTTGTGAGGAGCGGCACCGTCGTATTGTCTGTTCCTTTTGGACTCACCAATTCGATTAGAGTGGCCGAAGTGGCACCAACTAGTGACATGATGAGCAATGGTGTCCAGAGAATCTGACCCCCACTCACAAATGCCCCGTAGTGAGCAATGCCAAAGAACCAGAAGGCTATGACACACCCGAGAAAACCAAACCCGAACAAGGCAAGAGAACCGTGTAGGCTGCGATTGGACCCGAATATCACGCGGGTGTGGTTTTTTCCGCACCTCATCCCAATCGGAGCAGACATGCCGTCACCGAGCATCATGATATGGATGGCTGCAGCTCCCACGAAGTAGATTCGCTCATAGCCGGTGAACGTGAATATGCCTGTGATCAACGTGATTGAAACAGCATACCAGAACGGACCCCGCACACTGCCATGCTCTAGGTCCTCTGGGCGAGCCATGGCCTTGAAGTACCGACTGAACCTGTCCGTCCCTGCCAGGGCTAGGAACACGACAAACGTGAAGGCGACAAGTGTGGCGACCCAGGGGGTTGGGTAGTAGGGCACCGTCCAAATCGAGGCCCCTGCAAACAGATGAATGACTTTCCGTGTGAAGTCGGATCCCAAGTCCATCTTCCTTCGCAGCAAGTCGCCAACCGTGAGCACTGCCAGCACGTAGAGCAGAGCGATGAAATAGACCACCACGTCGCCTATGAGGACGTTGATGTCGAGCTGCATGTTGGTCACTCTTTGACAGTGGCGGGGCAAACAATCGGATATACTCTTCGGAAACTAGCCTCATGGCTATTGACTGACAATGGTGGGCGTTGTGCCCGACAGCCGGGAGAGGTCCTTAATCGCCGACTCAACAATCTCTCTCACCCGCTCCTCGTTCTCTCCGCGGGCCGACACCCACACACGCAACACATCAGTCGTGCCATAGCGTCTTGGCATCGATTTGATGTAGACGCCAGGGTTCTTTCTCATCGCCTTGTTGATCAGTGGTGCGAAGACGCTCTCGTCTTTGACAGGAAACTCAACAATCTTCTCATAATAGTGGCCCTCTATACGCTCTTCCAGCCACGGCACGACCGAGTCGTCGAAGATGAACTTGAGCTCAGCTGGCACACCGGGAAGACAGAACACCACCACATCGTCGAGATCAAGACGCACACCAGGGGCGCCACCTACACGATTGTCGAGTGGGACCGAACCCTCCGGAATCAGGGCCATCTTGCGTCTGCTATCAATATAGTCGGGACTATCGACAATCCCCTTCTCGAACAGCATCTTGTACTGGCGTTTCACGATAGCAGCAGCCCTCGGATCCTCCACAATCCTGAGTCCGAATGTCTGGGCAACGGCGTCGAGAGTCATGTCGTCGTGAGTTGGGCCAAGCCCTCCGGAGGTGAATATCACATCAGAGACTTCTCGCAAGAAGAGCAGACCATGCTTGATCTCATCGAGGTTGTCCCTCACTGTAGCAAGACGGGTGACCTGCACCCCTAGGCTCGCAAGACGCAGCTCCATCCAGTTTGAGTTCGTGTCAAGGATTATGCCATCGAGGACCTCGTTGCCAATCACCAGGATTCCAGCCCGCCGAACACCACCCTTCACCTACTGCACCTCCTTCAGAACGGACAGTTCTCGGTCTAGACTCTCACTTATCCGTTTCAGCTCCGCAAGCCTCTCCCGCGCCATTGCCTTCGCGGTCTCAGTCTGCATACTGCCCGCTATCTTGGCAGCCAAGGGAAGATACTCACGTATCCTTGCTGCCATGTCGCTCAGTGTCATCCCCGGCTGTAGACGTATCCCATTGAGCACAAAGTGAAGTAGACCCACCACTCCGAGCTTGACCAGCTTGTCAGCCTCCCACAGGACTTGAGCCTCCAGTGTGTCGAGCGGTGAGTCGCGCACAAGTCCCACGTGACTACGAATTGCATACTGCACGGCGGAGATTTGCTCTTCGTCTACACCTGCTTCACGCAGAATCTCAGCCGCACGCTTGGCGCCCTCGGTCCCGTGGTCGTCTGAACCACCAAGTCCCGGCTTCGCGATGTCATGCAACCAGCCAGCCATCATCACGATGTCTTCGTCGCCGCCCTCGCGGCGGGCCAAATGCAGGGCTGTGGCGGTTACAAGCTCCACATGGTCGCCTCTGTAGTCATAGAGCGGCGTTTCAGCACGAGCCTGAGCCTCAATCCACTCGCGCACGGCGGCGGGCTTGGTCGAGCCCAAAATCATAGACCTCAGCCAGTCAATTTCCGTCATGGTGGTTTCACGAAGCAGTCCGCCTGAAATCACTTATCAACAATTGGGCCACAGACTTGTGGTGTGAAACGTCACGCACGGTGACACGGCCGTGACCCTGTGAAACTCATGACAGGAATTCCTTAGGGACTCACTGCACGATAGGCATACGTCACTGGGAGACTACACAAATCTGTGAGGATACTATGGGCGTCCGGGAAGTCTGCACGTATGAAGTACCACTCATACCTTGGTGCAGTTTCAATCGAATACCTAATCACACAGGCGAGGGTGTAGTTGTGGCTCATGCAGTATTCCAAGAGAAGAAGTCTGCTCTGATCTGTTGCAATCCGCATCTCAACAGAATACTCGGAGTAGGGAGAGAGTATCATGGCAAGTTCAGGGTTTTGTTCAGCTATATAGATTTCCGTTAGACCGTGGCGGGCGATGTAAGGGTCATT
>QMYR01000117.1 GCA_003662765.1 Candidatus Thorarchaeota archaeon | reverse complement strand
GCTCCCCGGAATGGCTCCTGATCTTGGAAACAACGAGTCACGCGTAGTCTTCATGAGCGACCAGAACGCGAACTTCACCGATGGAACGGGACTCTACGCGGTGGACTACAAGTTCACTATGGAGACCTATGCCAATCACTCGTTGATTCCTCAGGCCGACGACTTCGTCGGGGTGCGAATCATAGGTAGCTATGTTGCGGCCATCGATTTCCGAGGTGTAGACGCCTTTTTGTTCAGGCGGCTGGGGGATCTCCCAATCCTACCCGAACATATCTGGCGAGGAAAGGATGTCATGTCATGGGAGCCCAGTGTCGAAGAAGCCATCGGGTCTGGACCCTTCAAGGTCGAGTCGTATGCGCCGGGCCAGTCACTCGTGCTTGCGGCAAACCCCACATACTATCCGGAGATTGACACCGAACCGCCGGAGCTAGTTTCATACACCGTTAGTCCAGACGATCCGATTCCAGTTGTCACAGTTGAGCTGCGGATTCACCTTCATGATAGAAGCATTATCGACAGTGTGGTTCTGACCTACTCGTTCGATAGAGGATCAGTCAACTTTACAGAGTCGACCGAGATGGAAGAAACGCCAGGAGGGTACGTGGCTGAGATCCCGGCCCATCTGACAGCCACGTTCGTCGAGTACTACGTCAATGCTACTGACATCTGGGGCAATAGCGCCGTTGTTCTGGTCGGAGGTTACCGCCTCACAACCCACCAACAACAAGAAGGACCAGATCCTCTACTGCTTGCGGGCGCAGTAGGGGCGCTAGGGGTCGCTGTTGTGTTGCTGGTAATCAGACAACGCAAGAGCTCATAGATGGGTTCACTGTGAGGGTGTTCGTTTCGTGACATAGATGGCAGCCAGCGCCACGGAAACTCCCAGTCCAATGACCACGACTATTAGGGGACCATACAATACCAAGGGGCTCTCGGGCCATATCTCAGCCAAGGCATCTCCCGCCTCTTTCCACGATTCTGCGATAGCCAGCAAGTGGGCCGAGATCTCAGAGAGGTTCTCATTGTGATTTATCAGTGCTGTGTGTAGGTCACCAGTGGAGTTGAACTCCTCAGCGATGGCTCTAAACGTGGTAGGAGCCAGCCCGCTTGAGGCGGTCACGTTGCCAGGATACAACAGTGTTGCATTGTCAGCAAGGGCCTGAAAATGGGGAAGGGCCCGCTGGGCAGCAGCCAAGAAGTCCGATAGGTCCGTATCGGCCATGAACTTGGGGACAGAGTCCAGGGCGCACCGATATGAGAGATACTGCAGGGTCGTCTGAGCCTCAAGGCCGAGACCAATAAACAATAGCACAGCACTCTTGAACTGAACCTCATTCTTCATGCCGTCGAAGACTGAGAGGTAGGTCTCAAGACCATCAGCAGTAAGATCAACACTCATCCCACGAAATGCCTTCTCTCCGAATTGCCACATGTAGGCACTGGCACTTCCCGGCGCATAGGACTCACCCACCCCAAGAAGACGGTCGCGAAGATACGGCCCCAGCTGGCTGGATATGTCCTGAACAGGTTCTAGGCCGGGTTCGATACGGATGCTGATATAGTACCTGTTCGACCACGCAAGATTCAGGTTTGTATAGCTTATCTGAGTGTAGTTCCCACGGCCGTCAGTTGGAAAGCCAAAGTTGTTTCCAAACGAACCGACGCCGGGGTCCATGATCCAAGCAACGCCTGCAGTGTCATTGTAGCCCACTACGACAACAGCATGACCCGCGCCAGTTGCACCTTGATCGCGAAGCACATCATAGTCTGACGCCGGAAGCCACACAGGGTCTACAGATATCAGGAGTGGGTATCCCCCGTCGATTGACTCTCGCATCAGGTCGAACGCCTCGTCCTGACTGTCAATGAGGCCAACATTGATGCCTCTCTGCTCAAGATACTGAACTTGGTAGTCAACGCCCTCAATGTCAGACCCAAAGTAAATCGAATAGTTGAGACCATACAGCCTACACGCGAACACCACGGGGTCAATCTGCTGATAGATGGCGCCGGGAAACATCAGCATTGTGTCATTGTACTTGACATATGCAAAGGAGAATCCGATACCGGACAGAGCAAAGAGATCATGCATGTTGATGTCTGCTCCCGCGTACCGCATCGCAATCGTAGTGGCTGCCCAGTTACAGAAGCCGTTCATCTCCTGCCAGACATAAGGAACACTACGAAGTAGCGTGGCATCCTCAGCGGGACTGAAAGTCGCATGCGAACTAATCTCAACCTGCGGACCTGAAACCGGAAATGCTGCTGTGAGGAGCAGACAAACAAGAAATAGACCCTTTGCGATCATAGGTCGACCTCAGCCACTTCCATGTCATACTTGACATAAGCATTGCGAATGGGACTCGCCTTGTAGTGGCGCAAGCAAAGATAAAATAGGCACACTTTGCGGGCGGCCCGATACTCATCGCTCCCACGATCACTACGAGGAAACCCCCGATGAACTATCATGTCGTTCTCACTCGACGCTGCAATCTAAACTGTGTGTACTGCCATGGCGGCGAGGAAACAGGGCCTCAGACTGAAGTCAAATACTCACTCGACGAGCTGGAGGCATTCTTGAGCAAGGACGACGATGTGCAACTCATGTTCTACGGCGGAGAGCCCACTCTCAGAATTCCCCTGATGACTGAGATGATGGACAGGTTTCCCAAGGCACGGTTCATGCTCCAGACCAATGCCCTTCTGCTCCCACGAATCCCTGAAGAGTACGTGAAACGTATCCACTCAATACTCGTGTCAATCGACGGTCGGGAACATGTGACTGACGGCTACAGGTCCCAGGGAGTGTACAGGCGTGTGCTTGACAGCGTGCGATGGCTGGAGAGCATCGGTTATGAGGGGGACATCGTTGCGAGAATGGCTGTTTCCGAGCAGAGCGACATCTACAAGGAGGTCAGGCATCTTCTTGACCTGAGGAATCCCACCTTCAAGCACGTACACTGGCAGTTGAACGTGGTCTGGGATGCTGAAGGTAACTGGACAGACTTCGACTCTTGGGTGGCCAACAGCTACAATCCGGGGATATCCAGATTAGTACGAGAGTGGGTCAAGAAGATGGAGTCTGGAGTTATCGACGGGATTGTCCCATTCATGCCTCTGATGTACACTCTGCTCACTGGGAAGACCTCCTTATTGAGGTGCGGCTCCGGTCTCGATACATTCGCAATACATGTTGATGGTAGGATTGGTGTATGCCCAATCTCCCCGGACTGGGACTTCTCGATAGTCGGTCATATCAACGATACTGATCCGAGCAGTCTTCGGAACATAATGATGGTGGATGAGCCATGTCCCTCCTGCGAAGAGTACGGCGTCTGCGGCGGGAGATGCCTGTTCGCCAACAAGCAGCGACTCTGGGGGGACGATGGATTCAGAAAGATATGTGATACTGTGAAACATCTGATACGAGAACTGAGGGCGCAGATCCCCAGGGTTCAGGAGCTGGTTGATAATGGCACGATCCGTGTCGAAGACTTCGACTATCCTGAGTACAACAACGGATGCGAAATCATACCCTAGAGGGGTTCCTCTTCTTGACCTTCTTCTTCGATAAGCTCCTTTCGCATGACGACTATCTCTTCACCCTCTCGCTCGTGCCGACCTACCTCTTCGTAGCCCAGACGAACATAGAACTCGCGCTGCTCCTCTATTGCCCCATAGACCTCAATCTCAATCGCCTGCGCGTTCATGTGGACCAAGAGATTCTCGGCATATTCAACAAGAGCCGTCCCGATCCGACGACCGCGATACGCCTTCTTTACTGCGACGCGACTGATGATTCCGACCTGACCATGGAGCACCACTCGCATCGTTCCCACAATCTGGCCGCCGATGACGGCCACATAGACATTCCCCATCTGAATGTGACGCGCTATCTTATCCAGACCCTCTCTGAGAGCTCCGGGTTCCCGTGAGAGTTTGCGCTTCACTCCAGCATAGGCCTCTTTGATGATGGCACGAACCTGCTCAACTTCGCCAATCTCTGCGCGTCTTACGAGAACTTCAGCATAGTTGTAGATTTTCGATACCACCTTCAGAGCCTTGTCGGAGTCTCAGTCGAAGCGGTCAAACATAAACTTTGGCGTCGTCTAGCAACAACTAGTCAGAATGACTTACACCTCATCGCGTCTACGGCTGGCCGAAGGCATTTTCTGATGCTCTTGAGTCACATGAACGAGAAAGATGAAACTCGACATCAGACCGGTAACCGATGATGACAGAAACTGGGTGGCGTCACTAATCAGAACAGAATGGGGCTCCGAAATCGTTGTGAGCCGGGGACGCGTGCACCAACCATCTACTCTAGAAGGCCTCATTGCATTCTCGGCAAAGTCGCCAGTCGGTCTCCTGACCTTCGCAGTCGAAGGCGGCAGTTGTGAGATAGTGACTCTCAACGCGCTTGTCATGGGAATGGGAGTGGGCTCCGCCCTTCTCTCAGCCCTTGAAACCGAACTAAGAAAGAGAGGTGTTTCCCGCGCTTGGCTCGTTACAACAAATGACAATCTTCGTGCCGTCAGGTTCTATCAACGACACGGCTACAGAATCTCTGCCATCTATCCCGGCGCTGTGGATAATGCGCGGAAGATCAAGCCCGAGATTCCCACAAAAGGTTTCTACGGAATTGAGATTCACGATGAGATAGAACTATCCAAGTCATTATGAGCGGTGCTCACACAGCGTCATTGAGTTTAAATTCAACCGCAGCTCCTACGTGGTGAGGAGTGAGCATGCCGGATTCTGAAGACAAGGACACCGTCGACTCGAAGAAGCTGAGCGAGCGCGACAAGAGAGAGATTCAGGAGGGCGCCTGCGTCAACTGCGCTGTCTTGACGTTCATCATGATCGTACTCTCTCTCGCAGCATATCTGCTCTGACCTCGAATTGCAGGTGTGGCAATACCGGACACAATCGCCGTGACTCGCGCGCGGCAACAGCGTTGTATGCCCGGAAAGAGAGTCCGGTCCTGTCACCTCATTCTCCCTCACAACAGGAGCGACTAGATACGCAGACCGATTTCTGAACCGTCGGGAACCAAGAAAACACCTACCGCCCCGTGTTCGTCATCGTGCCTCGCATAGTTGTTTCAATTATGAGAATCGTCATCACTTTTTTCGACACAAATAATAGGAGACTCCACTAGACAGAACGCCCCCAACAGCAATCATAGTGCAGAGGCCACCCATATGGATTATTCACCGAAAGTCAAGAGCGCCGTCATACGTCTATTTGAGAAACTGGCCAGATGGCTCGCACTCAGTGAGAATGCAGCACCAGCACTTGCTGCGCTGTTTCTCGAGAAGTATAGCACCGGGCGCAGACTGAGTTCTGAAGAGATCAGTCAACGGACTGGCTATTCACGCGCCAGCACTGGCATGATTCTGTCACAGTTGCTGGTTTCAGGAATTATAACAGGCGAACGTGACCCGTCGCAAGTGGGTCGTGGACGAAAGCGAATTCTCTATGGCATTGACGGGGACGTTTCGAGGCTGTTCCGAACAGGGATGATCAGGATGTTGGAGCAGCTCAAGTCTATCCGTCGTGAAATTCTGGCGCTGCTACAAGTTCATGAGAACAAGGAAACCGTCGGTCATCTATTAAATGATCTCAGAGAGAATGTTGATGAGAGTATCAAATGCCTAGCAAGTCTTCCAATGCTTGCAGAGCACGACTAATCTATGAATTGTTGCCAAATAGGACACGGAGAAGGAGCGGAGAGGCCCGCTCCTCCTTCAACCTACTCTTCCTCGTCTTCTTCCTCGCCAAGGCGTCGCGGCTTCTTGAGGCGGCGGCTATCATCTATGATGAGTCGTTTTGTGTCAGGTGTTGAGAGTTCGTGACCTGGCTTTCCCTCTGGAACTCCTGCCGCTCTCTCACTGGGCCACGGCCGACCCTTTGGAGGCAGTCGTTCCGCAATCTCTTCGTCGACTTCCTCAGGAGCTAGTGTTTCGCCCTCCTCGCGAGCATGTGAGATCACGCGTTCCACCCGTTCTACGCGCAAGTAGTATATCGTGGTCAAGATAGCCGCAATCGGAAACGCCATCAATTTGGCAATGTCGCGGAATATGAATGTGGCATACGTCATTTCTCCGGTCCAGCCCAAGATGTACCATCCGCCCAGAATCGAATTCGGTGCAGTCGCGGTCACTGCAATAATGCTATCAACGTAGAAGAAACCGCTCGCAAGGAAGAAAGTGAGCAGGGGCCCGAAGTCCCGCAGCCTCTTTCTCGTTTCCTCCACTGCCTCGGTGACGGTGCGCCCAATTCCACTCATCGCATATGCGAGGAAAAACAGTGACATGGCAACGTCAACAGGGGTCATTCGAGGTGCGCCGGTACGTCGAATCACATTGAACAAGAAGTATCCCGAGTACAGTGCTACAAACACTGTGAGCAGAGCAATATTGAGCGCAGCACCATGCTTCGCATACTTGAAGAATGCCACTAGTGCTATCAAAGCAAACAGACCAAGGAACCCCATTGCTGCAACAAGGAAGGGCCAGTGAATTGTGATATTCGTCTGGTACTGACTGAACACCGAACCGAGGGCGGTTCCGATACCGAACAGGTTGTTTGGCAGTACCACAAGGGCCATGAGGGCCTCGGCGCCAATGATGCCAAGGCCGATAATCAGGATAATGAAGCTACCGATTCCGATTGCTAGACTGCCCTTCTTTGGTTCGGCAATTGTAGCCAGCCTCAGGCTGGTCCTTGAGGAGAGATACGCCTGAAATGCAATCCAGCCCACCCAACAGAACATGGAGAAGAAGAGCAGCGCAACTTCGCCCACTGCAATGGACAGGAAGACCGATATCATGAACGACACGGCCAACCACGCAACGCCTTTCAGCTCGGTCACGTGACCTCTGCCGCGACGCGTGATCCAGAGTCTGTCAAGACGCAGACCCGTGAGCAAGGTTCCAATGGCAAAATAGATGGTACCTGTGGCTCCTACGTAGACAAACATGCCTACCAATACGACTTCGACGGGCGTGCCTGCGTATATCGTGATCAACCAAGACACAAACAGAGCCAGAAACGTCGTGGCCACAAAGATGATGAGATAGGCGACATATCGTCGTGTCTTGAAGAACACCTTCAGACCGCTAACGATATTCGACAAGATTGGAATTCCCAAGTGCGATTCCTCCCTCTGCTCTTCATCTCAACATCCGATTTAAGCTTTGCATGAATGTCCGAAACTCATGGAGAATATATCCTTCAAATGTTTCAGACGACAATTGCATAATAGGCACATTAATAAGGTCACGCAGAACCACCCGTTTGTGGTCGGGTATGATTCATAGGGTCTAGTTTTCGTAACATGCCCTCATTACACAACTCCCCCCCTCCTACCACAACTTACCCTGTGAGCGCCCGACCACACCCGTCATGGACTTCGTAGGAATACATCAGATATCGCCTTATTACCTACTGTCCACAAACCATGGATGAGCAACGATGCAGAGTCCTGAGCAGGTGCCAATCCTCGCCGTGTCCGTCGTGATCACCATAGTGGGAATGGGTGTGATATTCAGGAGCTGGTGGAGGACAAGGAGTCTGCCAGCCCTTCTCTACGGACTGATGATATCTTGCTTCTCGGGAATGGCACTAGACCTCCTGTTAGACCAAGTGTACATGCCCTTTCGCAGGTGGGGGTTCGTAATCAACGACAAGCAGCTGTGGATGTCCAATGTCCTACTGGCGGTATTCATTGTTTCTGGATACCTTGCATGGTACTTCGCAATCACGTTCTCTGTGTACGAAACTCCACCCAAGAGGTCACTCATCGTGGTCTTTCTTGCAGGAGCAGCACTCATAGGTGAGTTCATGAAAGAG
>QMYR01000116.1 GCA_003662765.1 Candidatus Thorarchaeota archaeon | reverse complement strand
CTTGTTGTAGAAACTGTTTGCTACGGGACTACACCATGCTCTGTTGGCACCATTGGGAAAGATGTGACGTTTGCCCTGTGGCCCCTCGAGAAGAGATAGATACTTGCGGGCGCAAGAAGTTGTCGACGATGACTCCCGTAGGAGTACCTGTATGCCTCGTATTCGTCGCTTGCGGTTATATCGCCCACATCACCGCCGTGGACCGTGTTCTGGCCGACCGCTATCGCCCAGTCCAGAAATGTCCGTCGCTGCAGCTCATTGAGAAGCCGATGGGAGCTATTCAACTACTGGACCAAGGGCCACCGTTCCCCAGCTTCACGCATGTATATTGCCCGGGGAAGCAATACCACCGGCTTGAGAGAGAACATAGGAGGTTCTCTTCTTACCGATGTAATGGGCAGCAAGGATTTAGTGTTCGGACGGCAGAGATCAACGATTATGATGCTAGTGATAGGCGCCATGGTCCTTGCATGACTCAGCCCCTTCAAGTCGACCAGCAAGATAGTCGTCTAGGACCTCTTTGATTCTCCGAGAATGTGTAGTAATTGGTGTTATCCCGAGCTGGTTAAACCAGCCCAATGCACGTGGTCCCATCCCACCTGCAATAATGACATTCGCTTTTTCCTTCGCTATGAATTGAGGTACGACACCCGGCTGATGCTGCTCATAGAATGGATTCTTCTTGCTCTCAACATTTTTCACTTCATTTCCGTCGACATCAACAAAGACATAGTACGGGCATCGGCCGAAGTGGGGAGACAGCTCGCTTTCGATTCCTTGTGATACTGCAGCAAATGCTATTCGCATCATCGTCACCTGTTTTCCGTAGTCAATGTGAGAGATAGTTTAGCTTGTGCAACGTACAAGTGTCACCAAGTCATCACGCATTTCAATGTTTGCGTACACACAATATAGTTGAATACCGCCTTTCCGAGAAAGGCGTTGGAGTTTCTGATACTGATTGCAGCCCCACATTTCTGATCGTATCAGGGCGGAGCTCCATAGCGCCTACGAGGTACATTGGGGATAGGAAACATCTCACTTGACATGATCCGCGTTCGCATGGGTTGACCATGAGTCTTGAGCACACAGTCTGGAGAGATTCAGGCGCGACAGGCTCTACTGTGGATGACATCACTATGGGTGCCATTTCAGAAAGACAGCAAGGTCGACAAAACATTACTTCCAATGGTTCGAGCTCGCATCTCCAACTCCGGGATGGGCATATTGTCGCCAGGATTGGCCTATTGAGCCAGACTCCATCTATTCCCCTCCACAAGCAAGTGTAAAGTTGACAAGTATTTCTCTCGGTAAGCGGATGGGCTACAGACTGGCATCAAGAACTGAAGATTCATTCGAAGAATTACGAGTCACATTCATGGAACGAAGGATCAGCCCCGAGGGACTTGCGGAGCGCGGGCACAATCTGCAGGAAACAGAGCGGCTCCTAGAGCAAGAGCTACATTCAATGTGATTCTATTCTAGTGACGGTCTGCACTATCCTCGCATATCTGTTGAAGGGCAAGATGAAAACAGTCCACAACTCATTGTTTTACTCCAAGCGGGACAAAGAGACTTATTGAGTTTGATATGAGCGTAAGAGACTGACTATAGTGATTCATTTGAGGAGCGCACGAATCTAACAAGACTTGTTCCTTCTTGCGAGTGACTATGTTGCCTTTTTCGGATGCATTGATGAAACAACTCCCTTTACAATTGTAATTATCCAAAGGATCAGCAACAGCCAATATAGAATGAATCCTACGATTTCAACTATTGAAATCCCCAAAGATAGAAACACCGCATGCGAACCAGCCACGAACGCTCCTAGCGGAAAAATGAAAGCCCACCAGGTCATTGCGTAGGGTAACTGCAGCCTTCTAAGGTAGTGTACAGTCAGACCAATAGCTATGAATAACCACCAAATTCCAAAAGTCCACAGGAGAAAGCCCATTACAAAAAACGGTTCCTTGGTGGTTACAAATGCAGATCCGCCTACCACGTTTATGAGTGCTATGGCTCCTGCTCCTACTGGACCTAGGCTGATCCATATCGTAGGTGCGAGAACATTTGGAAGAGGATGATGTACAATGAAGCGGTATAGGCAAATGGCCAACAACGCAATATATAGCAGAAACCCAGAGCCAAACCCGAAATAGTTTATGAGAATGACGAGTTCTTGCTCGATGCCTGTGGTCTGGGGAATGAAATTCCCTCCGACCAATGGGATGACAATCAATGAAACTGGGGGGATGAACCATGCAGGAGAAATATGGTCAATTGCAATCTCCTCGGACTTGAACATCTCTAATGGAATCAACACGCTAAATATCACGGTCCCCAATGCACCTATCCACCAAGTATAGTATGACCACAATGGGTGCCCCAATACACCAAAGTGGGCTGACATCAGTACGATGGAGATGGTCATGGTAGGATAGAAGTTTGATTGGATTGGATGCCTGAAGTCACTAAGCGCCTCCTTTCGAAAGAAGATCCACCTAAGACTCCACGGGACTAGGAGGATGAAGAATAATGCGATATTGAAATAGGTCAAGACTATTGACACTGGACCAAGAATTGGCAGAGCATTGGCATGCTGCAGACCAGTCATGGCCAGTATTCCTGTCCCCATTACTACGGCAAACCAAGAAGGTGCGAAGTTTCTGATTGTCGATGACTCCAATGCTTTCACATCCGTTTCTCACGAGTGGTTGAAATATCAATATATCTGCATATCTCTATCTCTTAGGTCTCATCTGGTGTGGCATTGTCGAATTTGATGATGTCGATTATCCCGAGGCTTCCCCAGTTGTTTCATTGGTTATTGTTGTTTTATTGATCCATGTTTTCAATTTTGGAGCCAGGCGTAGAATGATCAGCATGAGTGGTATCTGAATTATCGGGGCAAATGCCGCGGGGAGAACTGCAATTCCTTCAAAGGTTGTGACTGCTATGGCCATGGTGATTCCATGATTCTTGGCCGTGACTCCGTAGGTCATTGCTATTCCATCCTCAAAATCAAGACCAACGAGCTTCGAATAGAGGATTCCTATCAGAGCCAAGGAAGGATAGATGATCAGTATTCCAATTGCTATGTAAAGAATGAACTCGAGATGTTCCAGAATGACTTGGGACTCGAGGGCCATCATCATGAATATGATGGCAAACATTCCAAGACTTGAGATGGCGGGGAAGGTTGGTCTGATGCTCTTGAACTTTTGCATGCCCCATCGTCTTATGATAATTCTTCGCGTGACTAGTCCGGCAACTAGTGGAAGGACGATAATTATCATGATCTTCTGGGCCATTAGCCAAATGTCTATTGGCACTAGCACTCCGACAAGCAAATACATCCACACCGGGATTAGCAGAATTCCCAACAGAAAACTGAGAGACACAATGACTAGTGCCGTTTCAGTGCGTCCTTGGGCAAATCCTGTCCATGCGATGACCATCCCGCTACATGGAACAGTGAGCTTGAGAACAAAGCCAACCACTAGGTATGGATTGAGATTGGCGAGAAACAGATTTGCAAAGATTGCAGCCAGTATTGGTGATAATATGAAATTGAGGAAAATCACGCCAAGAATAACGCCCTTGCTCAATGCTTCTCGTTCAATATTCTCAATGTGTATGTTGATCATCATTGGATACAACATGAAGAATAGTGGCACTGAAACTATTGGCTTGAAGAGTGAGGCGGTATCATGACAACAAGCCCCATACGCTAGACCCAGTACTATTGTCAGCAGAACCAATGGGGCCAAGTACCTGCGTAAGAGCTCTGAGAATCTCTTTACTCTGCCTGCCAGTTTTCTCACCTTTATCACTAACTTCTTGAGAACTGTGGCGTGCTTGCAAACGTCACATAAGTATGGCTATATCGCGATAATTCGATGTATATTAATATGTGGATATGCACTGACGACTTGAGCATATTCCGAGGCGCCATGAACCCACTGGAAAAGGAACAGCCATCAGAATGGACATGGTGGCGATAGCTGCAGCTGTTGTAGTTCCGACAGTATGTGTTCCTGATGCTCCATTGACAGCTCTTTCACGGCATTGTTGACTATCCATCGCATATTACCCATTGTCCCTCCCCTAGCCCGCCGAATTGAGAACTCAGCGACATCTGGTTCGCGGATCTTGTGATTTCACGTAGAATCCGTACGACTGCCCGTTTCGTATCTGTCTCTTCATCATTTATCACCAAGAGTTCAACTACTTCTCGGTGACCTGCAAGTTCTTGTGTGCCCTCAGAGTCCCCACGCCAAATCGGCATCTACAACCGTCCGCTGGTGGTCTTTGACGAGGGCGGGAACCATGTGTCAGACAAAATGATGGTGACTGTGGTACTAGAAACAACAACTACGACAACGACTAGCACCGTCACGACGGGAATCACCGCGAGTTCAACAACAACTGGTACCGCTACATCGTCGACAGGATGCGTCAGCACAAGCCCGGAGGTCAAGGCCCTTGCGCAGACGATTTTAGTCGGCGTTGCGGCGGCGCGTACGATAGTTGTCGTAGGGTTGATTGTCGTTATGTTGCGGCGGCATGGCGATTCATGTTGTGAGTGTACAGATGGCGAGTGCGATGGGCTGCGGGCCGCCACTGTGCGCGCTTGTTCTCATCCAAGTGGTGGATGTTGGTGAAACGTGAGGCCAATGGCCGAAAGGAACGCACGGACGATTCGGTAGAGCTCCATCCGGGGAGCCGTTTTGAGAGTGGGCTTTGTGGCGTGGGAGAAAAGAGAGATGTGGGTGAGCATGACGCTCACCCTTCTTGGATTATAGCCGGGTGCGTGTGAGCCTAGCTGCCCCTGCGCTTGCGAATCGCATATACGACCACGGCCGCCGCTATAACCGCTCCTGCTCCTCCTCCTAGGATCAGGCCGTATGAACCGAGTATGTCGCTTGACTCCGAAGTCTGCACTGGGCCGTGAAGGGAGGGTACCGTCGGAGGCGAGGGCGCAGTGATGGTGTTTGTTGGCATCTCGCGCACGGTGATGTTGAGATAGCCGCCGTTCACAAGCGGGTCTCTATCGATCTCGAACAGGAGTGCGACTCTGGAACCAAGGGAACCGAAGCCGAGGCGCATATCGGGGATGTCACCTGACTTGGTGTCGTCGAGGTAGGACCATGGAGCTGAGGCAACTTTTCCATCCACATCCTGAAGGAGGCTCACCTCCATGTCTGTTACGTCTCTGGTATACACCGACACGTTGTACCACTTGTCGGGATTGACTGTGACCCAGACCACGTAGTGTTCGGTGTTGTCCTGCGGTTCCTCAAGAGCGAAGGAGTGCGTGTCCACTCCCTGACTGGGTCGCCCGTCGAGAGACGCGGTGCCATTGAACGCCATATCGAGATATGGAACGAGATCGACATCAAACGTGTGCGTGAAGCCGGACATTGAGTTGTGTATGGCTCCTCCGGTCAAGTTCACGGTGCCAAATGGCTTGATTGCCACGAACGTGACACCCTCATCCACGGGAGTGTATGCGTCGAGACCGAGGTCCGTTGTCGTGAAGTTCGTGCCGTACGCGGTCCATCCAAAGCCCACCTTGTAATGGCCGAGAAGGGCACTCTGCGTACTCCTCCTTGACCCGAACTGGTCAATGACGGTGACAGTCGTGGTCACCCTGACATCGTAGTTAGTCTTCAGGGTGACATTCAGAGCATAGTGGTGTAGGATCTCGGTGCTCATGCGAATACCCAGGACTTCCCCGTCGTCTATGTTGAACGTCCCCGAGTCGTCAACGACCGGCCCGACCGTGAACCTGTAGAGGCCACTTGCACCAGTGCCCTGTGGCACCGCAACGAAGAGATAGTCACCGGCTGGGAGGTACATTGGATAGGCGACGGAGAAGGCATGCGCATCGAACATACTCGTGGCGTGGTACACCCCTTCGTGATATGTCAGGAAGTACCAATCAAAGCCGCCACCAGTGAGCTCTGTGGAGTTGAGGCAGACCATGGAGTCTGTCGGCAGTCGCAGGTAGTACGCAGGCATCGTAATGGTGTCCCAGATACTCTCGATATAGAAGTCCCTGTTCACAGGTAACGGGTCGACATCGACGAGCTCGTTGAGGATCTGGAACTTGACGTTGTCCAGCCCCATGATAGTGACGTAGTAGCTCCTGTTGTCGACACCCATGTACCACCAGGTGCCATCATCGGGCGAGAGATAGTCCACAAAGGCCAAGATGCCCGACTGGGAGAAGTTCGCGTTGGCGACGATCCACGGCTCCCTGGTGTCATACGTCCCAGTGGAGAACTCCGGATAGTTGAAGACGTAGCTCAGTCGACCTGCCGCGCCATCTGGTGGGGTGAGTCTGTATGTTATGGCTGTGGGCACCCTCTCTTCATACAAGACCTCGCTGCTGTCGGAATCGATGCGCCACTCGCTGCCGCTCAACACCCCCTGCTCAATCTGTCCGGGGACAAGGTCGACTGGCTGAACCTCTCTCACAGACACGGTGAGACTTACTCTTGCGGGGCCGTAGCTCTCCGGCCAGAAGTAGAAGACGTAGTCGCCCAGCCCGTCGTAGCACATCGGAACGACCGTGATGTCGCCTCCTGCGACTCCTGCTTCACCCACTATGAACCTCCCTGAGGGGCCGCGTACGGCCACCCAGATGTCGCAGGCATCCTGATTGGACGCGAGGATCACATGGTAAAACTCCGCAGGGGTTGTCACGTTGAGGATACCAACTGTCATCTTTGTGGCATCCATCATCACCGTGACATTGTCTTCAAGCGCCAACGCGAAGTATGGTAGATCCCATCCAATCGCGAGGTCGACATCGTCAGTTGTGTTCTCAATCGTCCAGAAGCCCGGCACCAGTGATCCACTATCGAGCCAGCCTTTTGAAGTGAAACTGGACATGTCCCAATAGACAGACCGGTTTGCAGGGCCCACCAACGACCCGGATGAGTGTCGTACGGTGGTCCACTGGAAGGCGTATGCTCCATACTTCACGTCCTCGTCATGCCAGAGCCACGTATTCGGCGGGACCCCGTTCAGGGCTGCGCTGTCAGTGACAACGTATGCCCAGCCGTCAGAGGCTCGTTCAAGTGTCTGAGAATCGTGAACCGTGCTGGGCAACACAAAGAAACCAGCGGCGACAGGCGAGCTGCCACCGACGAGCACGAGCAGTATCAACACTGCAGACACGATTGTAGTAGTCCTTCTTGTGTGCATCTTTCCTTACCTCGTAGACTCCATATTCAATTCTGGGCACGCGGTCACCGCTGGGCGGACATGAAATAGGACACCACAGCCGGTGACAGTCCCATGGCAATGGCCTTCTTCAATCTGAGAAATGTTCCAGCCTCCCATCATGACGACCTCCTCTTGCGGACGTACAATGCGCCACCGATGACCGCCAGCACCACGACCCCTCCTGCTGCGACCATGGCCAGTGTCATTGGCTCAAACCCGCCCGCGGGGGTAGTTGTGGTTGTCGTCTGCTGGCCCGGAGGGACTGAGGGTGGCAGAGCCACGACGGTCACCCTGACTGTGTCTGTGGCCGTCTTTCCGGCAGCATCACGGACGGTCAGTGTGAACTCGTAGTGACCCACGTCAAGGCCGTCGAGCGAGAACACAATAGTACCGCCGCCCCAGGGCCCTGATTCCATAGCTGTGCTATTCATTGCTACCTCATAGGCGTCTGGATGCTCGTCTGTTCCCGTCCACACTATTGAGGCGTATGAGCCAACGTAGATCGTGATGTCGCTTGGCGAGTCGAGTGTGGGCGTGTCGGTGTCCATCAGCATTCTGAGATTCGTGATCGCAGTTGCCTCGTTGAGGTCCTGGTCGCGAACGACTATGGTGATCACGTGGTCGCCTGGGCTGAGTCCTGCGACATCCACAGAG
>QMYR01000115.1 GCA_003662765.1 Candidatus Thorarchaeota archaeon | reverse complement strand
GGACTAAAGCGTGTCATTGAAGAGGTCGGACTAAAGCGTGTCATTGAAGAGGTCGGACTAAAGCGTGTCATTGAAGAGGTCGGACTAAAGCGTGTCATTGAAGAGGTCGGACTTGACCGTGTGGTTGAGGAGATTGGACCGAATCGTGTTGTGGAAGAGCTGATGGCTCTTGCCGAGTCAGATGAGGCGAAACGCGAAGAGATAGAGAAGACTCTGCAGGCAGCTCTTGAGAAGATTCGCCATGACAAGGGCGAATAGTTCTGTGTGATCCTGTTCCGTAGACCGTCATCGCACGCAAGCGTCGCAGTATCTCATGATGAGTATGTGGCCTGCTTTGGAGCTCGACCCATTGTAGGGACCACTTCTACTTCCCTCAATCTAGCTGATCCCGTTCCTAGTATCGGGATTAGTGACGTATCGAGCACAGTGCTGCATCAAGAAAAACATCTCGGACCGTAGCCTGTCAATCCGGTGTTGCAATTGATGCCGCAAAGAATTCTGAGCCCACAACCAAAGGGTAATAATCTGCGCGGCCAGCACAGTCCGATAGAATGACGCTCCGTGCGCAGAAACTCAAACAGTACATCCTCGATGCAGAGCCCACAATCTCATCAGAGCGGGCCAAGTTATTCACGGAGGCCCTCAAGGCGCATGAAGACGACCCGGCCCCTCTGCGTCTTGCCAAGGCGTTCGCCTATGTCCTTGACAACATCACCATTCGGATTGAACCAGATGAGATCATCGTGGGCAATATGGGTCCCACTCCGCGTTCATGCCAAGTCTTTCCGGAATACAGCTGGACCTGGATATACGACGAACTGGATCGCTTTGACAAGAGAAGGACGGAGAGGTTCGCAATCTCCGAGGAAGACCGCAGAGTGCTGAGAGAGGTCTTCGAGTACTGGAGAGGGAAGAGCATCGCAGAGATTGCGAACGAACGAATGCCGTTAGAGTCTATCAAGGCCTCGAAGGCCGGTCTCTTCACAATCGGCGCCCCAGGTACTGGGATTGGCCACGTGATTGTCAACTACCGCCGCGTACTGAGCGAGGGCATCTCTGGCATCCTTGAGGACATTCGCAGGAGGAAGGCGGCTACAGACGACCCGGACAAGAAGACGGTCTACGAGGCAATGGAGATCGAGCTGGAGGCCGTGGTTCGTTACGCCGAGAGGTTCTCCAGACTTGCGGAGCAGTTGGCTCAGTCAGAGAAGAATCCCCAGAGAAGAGAGGAACTGCTGGAGATTGCTCGTGTGTGCAAGCGCGTACCGAGGCTTCCCGCCGAGTCGTTTCGTGAGGCGCTGCAGTCATTCTGGTTTATTCACCTTCTTGTTCAGACAGAGTCGAACGGTCACTCCATCTCCACGGGGCGATTTGACCAGTACATGTTTCCATTCTACAAGCGGGACATCGAGAGGGGACGGCTCACCAAGGAGGACACTCTTGAACTGCTGGAGTGCCTCTGGGTGAAGTTCACTTCACTGATTAAACTCCGTGACGAGTACTATAGCGTGGCCTTTGCGGGACACCCGATGTTCCAGAACCTGACGATTGGCGGAGTGGACGCGGAGGGCAATGACGCATGCAACGAACTCACGGAGCTCATTCTCCGCGCCACAGGCGAGATACGCGTCACACAGCCCACGGTCTCATTTAGGTGGCATAAGGGCACACCGAAGAAGATGAAGGAACTGGTCGTCGATGTTGTTTCGAAGGGTCTGGGAATGCCGGGCCTCTTCAATGACGAGATACTTATCCCCATGATGATTGACAAGGGCGTGGACCCGGAGGAAGCGTGGAACTACTCGATTCTCGGCTGTGTCGAGCCAATCATCGAGGGCAAGACAGACGCACGGCCCAACATCGGGTATGTCAACATACCCAAGATTCTGGAGATCACACTCAACAACGGACGCGACCCACGTACAGGTGAGCTTGTGGGGCTACAGACAGGTGACCCGAGGGAGTTCAAGAACTTCGACGAACTCTGGAACGCATTCAAGCGCCAGCTGGAACACGCCATCCGGCTTCTCACCGATGCAGACAGGGTCGCGGCTCAGATACATGTGGAACGCAAACCAACGCCGTTTATCTCGGCCCTTCTCGACGGATGCATAGAGTCAGGCAAGACCATGCAGGAGGGTGGCGCGGTATACAATTCCGGCGGAATCATGGGGGTCGGGATAGGGATTGTGACGGACTCTCTTGAGATGATTCGTAAGCATGTCTTCGAACAGAAGACGATCACCATGGACACCCTCTTGGACGCGTTGGCGAAGAACTTCGAGGGATATGAGGAGTTGCGCGCCATGCTTGACTCTGACCCCTCCAAGTACGGAAATGACATCGAGCGCGTGGATCTGCTGGCGCGGGACGTCGGACGGCTGTTTTGCCAGACCATCCAGAAACAGCAGACCACCCGAAATGGTCCGTACCATGGGGCGCTGTTCTCAGTGTCCATGTACATCCCGCAGGGTGAGGTCTTGGGGGCCACGCCGGATGGCCGCTACGCAGGTTACATGCTCTCGGACGGAGTGTCGCCAACACAGAACCGTGATGTCCACGGGCCGACAGCCGCCATGAAGTCAGTGTCCACACTTGATCATGGACTCTGCTATGAGGGAACCCTCTATAATATGAAATTCACCCCAGACATGTTTGCCACTCGGGCCAAGAGAGAGAAGTTCATCGGTCTGATTGACGGCTACTTCCAGCTCGGGGGGCTTCACGTTCAGTTCAATGTAGTTTCGCGTGAGATTCTGGAGGATGCCAAGATCCATCCTGAGAAGCACCGCGACCTGATTGTCCGAGTGGCAGGCTACAGCGCTTACTTCATCGAACTGGATCCCTTTGTGCAGGACGAGATCATCGCCCGCACAGAGTTCAGCGGAGAACATGTCTAGCAGGTCTCAACCACGGCGACCATAAGTGAGCAGCATCACATGATGCTGACACTCATCCGCACCACTTGCTCTCCTAGGCCAAGGTGCCCTCCCACAGTTCGCTGGGTCTACGCGACACTGTCGCCGCAATCGTTGTGCCGACAATCAGATGAATTGGGATTGGTCCCGCGTATGCATAGAAACCCGAGGTAGACCATAGGATGATTGAGGGGAATGACATGAGAAATCCCGGCAACACACTGAGTATTGCAGAGGCGACCAATTGGGCCACATTCCAGCGCCTCTCCGAGTATCTCACCACACCGAGCGCAAAGACGAGTGTTGGTGCAGTGACTGGGAGCATCAGAAATGTTAGCATGGGGTCCAGTATCGCGATTCCGATACCGTGTCCGTACGGTGAGGCGCCGTAGTACCAAATCAGACCATACGCTGTGTATGCAGCAACATAGTATCCTGCTGGTCCCCATGCCACAAAGGGCATGACAAGTGCCGGTGTGATGGCGCAGACTGACACCATGATGGCCCATATCCGCCGTGGTGTCAGCCACTCATGCTCGGTGTGTGTCTTCAATGTCCCGGCCCGTGCGCAAGGCAGGAGGGCGTCGGATAAATCGTTGACGGTGTCCTCTCATCTCGTGGGTGGCCGAAAGACGGACGGAATTGGAACACGGGAATGGTTTGGTGTTCGCACGTGTTCGTCTTCATTGTGACTCAGTTTCAGTAGCCTTCTTCAATCCACCATGGCTCAGTATCTGCTGAGTCATCCCACGGAGCAACGGGTCGTATTCGTGCTATCTTGATCAAGACAGCACCCACTATGAAGTGAATCGGCACAGGGCCGGCGTAGGCGAAGCTGGAAACTGTGGCGAAATATACCATGTAAGAGATGCCAGCCATGAGAGGGATGATAATACTGACAACTCCCATGGCAAGTAACTTGGCCATGTGCCACCTCCCCTGACAGTATCTGACCACGGCAAGGGCAAACAACAGTACGGGTACTGTGACCGGAATAGTCGAGAGCATCATGAGCGGGTCGAAGAAACGGATGCCGACACTATATTCACCGTACCCGCCATAGACGGCACCATAGTACCATACCATGGCGTACACCTGATAGTGCTCCACCTGAACTCCGCCGTGACTCCAACCCGTGTACGGGTAGACCATGACGGGAGCAACTACGCTTGTGAGAACCATGATCAATGAGACCTGACGGATTGTCATGCGCGGCCTGAAAACCTGAACTTCGCTCATCTCCTCTGTTCCCCACTGGCCTCGCAAGGGATTTTCCCGATAAATGTCAATCGGCCTCAGCCACGACAACTGACACCGCAGAGGTAGTCCTGCCACCTACTATCGGATTTCTCGTTGGATGAAGAACAGTGTTTCGATGAGCGTGGGCGGTGGACTGGAATGATGTTCAATGCACTCTCTTCCTTTGCCCGGCCCCAATGTTTTTAAGCAAATCACAGGCGTGAAGTCCATGTACAGTTTTGTTAGAAACGACTGGAACTATGCCAATCTGAGATGGCAGGTTTCAGAACAAGACTGAAACGGTGATAGAAATGGCGCAAATGGCAGGAACACCCGTGCTGATCCTCAAGGAAGGCACATCCCGTACGCGCGGCAAGAGCGCGCAGTACAACAACATAATGGCTGGAATCGTGATTGCGGACGCCGTCAAGTCCACCCTCGGACCGAGGGGCATGGACAAGATGCTCGTCGACTCACTCGGTGATGTGACAATCACGAACGACGGCGCTTCGATTCTGAAAGAGATTGATGTCCAGCACCCTGCCGCCAAGATGCTTGTTGAGGTGGCCAAGAGTCAGGACCAGGAGACTGGCGATGGCACCACCACCTCCGTTGTCATCGCTGGCGAGCTGCTCAAGAGAGCACAGGAACTACTGGACATGAAGATTCACCCGACCATCATCGTTACCGGCTACCAGAAGGCCGCCGAGAAGGCCACTGAGATCCTCAAGGAGATCGCCGTGTCGATGGAGGGTCTGGACAAGAAGACGCTCACCAGAATCGCTGAAACAGCCATGAACAGCAAGTCGGTCATCGGCGCGAAGGAGCATTTCGCCAACATCGCAGTTGAGGCCGTTCTGCAGATTGCCGAGGAGAAGAACGGCAAGATGAAGGCCGACATTGACATGATTGAGGTCATCAAGAAACAGGGCAAGAGCCTCGCCGAGACCGAGCTCGTCAAGGGCATGGTGGTCGACAAGGAGGTCGTCCATGCGTCCATGCCAAGGAAGGTCGAGGGCGCCAAGATTGCCCTGGTGAATGCCCCCATCGAGGTCGAGAAGACCGAGTTCGACGCTGAGATCAAGATTGACAGTCCCGACCAGATCAAGGCCTTCCTTGCCGAGGAGGAGCGCATGCTCAAGGAGATGGTTGACAAGATCGTCGCCACCGGCGCAAACGTCCTCATCTGTCAGAAGGGCATTGATGACGTTGCACAGCACTTCCTCGCAAAGGCCGGTGTGCTTGCTGTCCGCAGGGCCAAGAAGAGCACCCTTGAGAAGCTCGCTAAGGCCACCGGCGGCAAGGTCGCGTCTAGCCTTGACGAGCTGAGCGAGGACTACCTTGGTACAGCCGGTGTTGTGGAAGAGGTCCGCATTGGTGATGACAAGCTCGTCTACGTGCGCGACTGCAAGGATCCGAAGGCTGTGTCCATCGTGATTCGCGGTGGCACTGAGCACGTTGTAGATGAGGCCGAGAGAGCCCTTCACGACGCGCTGTGCGTGGTCAGGAACGTCGTTGAGGACGGCACATATGTCGCAGGCGGCGGCTCCGCTGAGATTGAGATTGCAAAGCGCCTTGAGGCGTTCGCGTCCGAGGTCAAGGGCCGCGAGCAGCTGGCTATTGAGGCATTTGCTGAGGCCCTGAGGGTCGTGCCAAAGACCCTTGCTGAAAACGGCGGTCATGACCCGATTGACATCATCGCCGACCTCAACAAGGAGCACGCCGCAGAGACCGGAATCTGGCACGGCGTTGATGTCTTCGAGGGCAAGACCAAGGACATGATGAAGTCCGGCGTCATTGAGCCGACTCGTGTCAAGTATCAGGCCATCCGCTCAGCAGCCGAGGCCGCTCAGATGATTCTGAGAATCGATGACGTGATTGCTGCGAAGGCGCAGCCACCAACACCGCCAAGCGGTGAGGGCGGCGGTCCGGGCGGCATGGGCGGAATGGGCGGCATGGGCATGATGTAAGCCCGATTCTGCTAAGAGAACAACAACAGGAGCCTCTACGGCTCCTCAAGCCTATTTTTTATGGAGACCGAGCACAGTGGCAAGAAGACTCCTCATCATCGGCATGATCCCCTTCGACTCCGGAAAGACCCAGCTGGCAATCCGGATTGGCGAACACCTCGTTTCGCAGGGGGAGCACGTGGAGTACTTCAAGCCACTGAGCGGTCACAACTATTGGTACAAGTATCAGCACACAATGAAGTGCATTGCAACCGGACAGCTTGTATCTTATGACGCGTCACGAGTACGCGAGCGCGTCCCGTCGAGGGTATCGCCTCTACTCACCAACCCCGTCCATACCCTGTTCGTGCCAGCAAGACTGGAGCGTCCCGACAAGCCGTACCTGAATTCTCTCGGCTTTGGTGGATGGGACTCGTTCATGGTCCTCCAGAGATTCACACATGCCGATGGGGAGCAAGAGAGGTCCACGGTGCTTGTCGCAAGAGATCTCGTCGAACACCGGAAGGTGATCATCACCCCGGACCAAGTTCACCGACTGACGGCGGAGGCGGAGACCGTGGACGTGAAGAGCCTAGAAGAGGCGCAGGCATACGAGAGGGCCAATTTCGACAGGGCTGTCGAGAGCGCCTTCGAGGTTGTGGAGAGCAAGGCTGACACCATCCTGATAGAGTCTTTCAACGACTCCGTATGGCCATGGGAGGGCCTCACTCATGTGGACGCAGTCGTGCTCGTGGGGCCGGGACATGCGTTTATGTACGACCCCGAGAAGATGAGGCGGGCCGCGCTGCTTGTGAGGCGAGGCACAGCTCCGCTCCGCGAGGTCACGTTTCTCCGTGTGGAGGATCTTCTGAGGCCTGTGGAGAGTTTCCACCTTAGTCCGGAAACAGGCCTCACTGATGACCAGCTGGACATACTGCTCAAGCAGTCTGAGAAAGAATGATTAGGAATATAGCCATGAGCAACGAGTTGAAAGGGGAACAGAAAGATGACTGAAGACCAAGAATGGGACCTGGTTATTATAGGCGGTGGGCCGGCAGGCATGACCGCTGCAATCTACAGTGCAAGGTATGGACTGAAGACGCTGCTCTTAGAGAGCGCAGTTCTTGGGGGTGCACAGGCCACCAGCCCGGGCATTGAGAACTACCCGGGATTCACGTTCATCTCAGGCATGGATCTTGCCGACCGGATGAAGGAACAGGTGAAAAAGGCTGGCGCCACCATCAAAGAGATCGCTGAGGTGTCCAGTGTCAAGAAGAGTAAGAAGGGGTTCGATGTGGAGACCCGCCGAGGCACCTTCCATGCAAAGGCCATAGTCTTCGCCACAGGCGGCGGTCACAGGAAGCTGAAGGTGCCCGGTGAAGAGGAGTTCACAGGCCGCGGCGTGTCGTACTGCGCCACCTGCGACGGACCGCTGTTCCGTGGGAAGACAGTCGCGGTCGTGGGAGGGGGAAACACCGCCGTCACTGAGGCCCTCTATCTCGCCGAGCTGACCGGAAAGACGTACCTCATTCATCGAAGAAACGAGCTTCGTGCTGAGAAGGCGCTCCAGAACCAGATCTTTGAGAGTAGTGTAGAGATCCTGTGGGACACCATTGTCAAGGAGATACGCGGTGACCAAGTTGTCAAGTCACTCCTGCTCGAGAACGTCAAGACCAAAGAACAGAGGAAACTCGAAGTGGACGGTGTATTCATCGCCCTTGGAGTAGAACCCCTCAGCCAACTGGCAAAGGACCTCGGCGTCGAGACCAACGACTACGGCGAGATCAAGGTCGACAAACTCCAGCGCACGAACATCCCCGGCGTCTATGCTGCAGGTGATGTCACGGACACTATGAAG